>CAZPCG010000007.1:0-8705 GCA_964584875.1 uncultured Spirochaetota bacterium | reverse complement strand
GAATTGTAATGGAGCACGTAGCCGATCGGGAAACACTTCAGCTTGTCGAAGCGCTACTCTTTCTTGAAAATGGGCCTGTGAATATCTCCTACATCTCAAGGATTACAGGAAAGAAGAAGGACAGTGTTCAAATTGCTATTGCTGAGCTTGTCAAACGTTTAAGGACATCGGAATCTGTGCTCACTATAACCCAGAACGAAAGAGGTGATTTTCATCTTACGATTTCTCCCGCGCTGTATGAAAAGCTCGGGAAGTACTATGACATGAGGAGGAAAATTCGGCTTTCGCCGCAGGCGCTTGAAACTCTCGCAATTGTAGCCTACAAACAGCCAATTACAAGAGTGGAGATCGAAAAAATAAGAGGTGTGGGGGTTGGACATACCCTTAAATTGCTCCTTGAATATGATTTAATCAGGGTTAGTGGAAGAAAAGATGTTCCGAGAAAACCAGTTCTCTATGCAACCACAGTTAAATTTTTACAGTTCTTCGGATTGTTAAGCATTAAGGATTTGCCCTCACTCAGCGAGTACGAACAATCATGACCATATGGTGAGAACAAGCAATTGCCTTCCATAAGACTTCAAAAACTCATAGCCAGATACGGTTATTCATCCCGGAGAAAGGCTGAACAGCTCATCCGGGAGGGCAGGGTACTTGTCGATGGTGATGTCGTTCACACACTCGGAATAAAGGTTTCGGAGGATTCGATCGTAGAAATAGATGGAGAGGTAATAAACAGAGCAGTTAGTCCATGCTACCTCATGCTTAATAAACCTCCCGGGCGGCTGTGCTCACGTTACGATTCAAGGAAAAGGCCACTTATATACGATCTGCTGGACAAGAATTACAGGGAAAGGGGACTATTCAGCGTTGGACGTCTTGATTTCATGTCCGAAGGGCTGCTCCTCCTCACAAATGATGGGGATTTTGCCCACAGAGTAAGCCACCCCTCAAGCGGCATCACAAAGAAATATCTGGTTCTAACAGATATGGACATCCCCTACAAAGTAATTGATAGCTGGAAAAATGGAATATATATTAATAGGAAGCTTTACACAATCACCGATTTTAAGAGAATTACTCCTCGAGAAGCATTGATTGTGCTCAGGGAGGGGAAAAACAGGGAAATCAGGGAACTGTTCAACAACATTGATATAAAAATCATCAGGTTAAAAAGGATTGCTATCGGTACTCTTGAGCTTGGCTGTTTACCTCCTGGAAAATTTAGGGAACTCTCAGAAAGTGAAATAGGGATGCTTAAAAACTGGAAGGGGAGTGAACATACACGTTGATCATCGCGATTGATGGGCCTGCCGGGGCTGGCAAGAGCACAATCTCGAAATGCGTTGCAAAGAAGCTGGGGATTCAATACCTTGACACCGGTGCAATGTACCGTGCCTTTACCCTCTTTGTTCTCAACCGGAACATTCCCATGCAGGATAAAGATGCGATTCAAAAAGCCCTGAATGATTTCACAATCGCCTTCAGCGGAGACAGCGTATATGTTAGGGGCGAGGAAGTAACAGCCGCAATTCGGAGTGATCGGATTACAGACAATGTGAGCTATATATCGAGCCTTGATTTTGTAAGAAAAAAAATGGTTGAACTTCAACAGAACATAGGTAAAAATAATAATATTGTTGCTGAAGGAAGGGATATTGGAACTGTTGTGTTTCCTGAAACAAAATACAAGTTCTTCCTGGATGCAACCATTGAGGAGCGGGCGCGACGGAGAATGAGGGATGAAAAGAGCCAGTCAAAGGAATCGAACATAAACTCAGTCATTAAGAAATTGAAAAAGCGGGATACATACGACAGTTCCCGTGACGTATCGCCTCTGAAGAAAGCCCCTGATGCATATTACATCGATTCAACCCATATGGCTGTGGATGAGATCTGCGATTTTATCATTCGCAAGGTGAAAGAAGATACGCGAGGAGATTATATCAATGGAGAACCAAAACATGTCAGGAATAAAACACAGTCCTGACGACAAGAACCCGGCAGTAGCAGGGACTGAAGAAACGTTCACTGAGGAAAAGTCCGATAAAAAGCTTGATGAAAAGCTTGATGAAAAGTTTTTTGATGAAAGGTTTAACGAGAAAATTATCAGTGACCTCTCACAATTTGAAGAGGGGAAGATTGTGGAGGGAACCGTCGCTGCTGTTAGAGCGGACTCTGTTTTCGTTGATATTGGTTATAAATCGGAGGGGGAGATTCCAAAAGCTGAATTCAAAAAAGCTCCTACACAGGGCGATCGAATACACGTGATGATCATCAGGATGGAGAACAGGGAGGGGAGAGTTGTCCTCTCGAAACTAAAGGCTGATGAAATCGTTAGCTGGGAGAAGATAAAAACGGCCTTCAACGAGGACTTGCCTATTGAGGGGAAAATTGCAGAGAGTATCAGGGGAGGATTCAAGGTCAACATCGAAAGTAATTTTCAGGGTTTCCTTCCGAGCTCACAGGCATCATTAAAAAGAATGCAGGACTCAAAAGGCCTTATCGGGAAGGAGCTTCCATTCAAAATCGATAAGCTTGAGGGGAAGAACAACATTGTTCTCTCACACCGGAGGTACCTCGATGAGATAAGGGAAAAGAAGATCGAGGAATTCTTCGATATGAGGAGAGTGGGTGACACAGTTGAAGGGACAGTGAAGGATATTGTAAGCTATGGGGCATTCGTCGATCTTGGAGAAATTGATGGACTCCTGCATATTCATGACATGTCGTGGGGCAAGGTCGTGGAGCCGAAGAAATATCTTGAGAAGGGTGAAGAAATACGCTGTATCATACTGTCAATGGATAGGACTGAACGGAAGGTCTCTCTTGGATTGAAACAACTCTATCCAAATCCATGGGAGAGCTTCGAGCAACGCTACAAGAGGGGGAAGAGATATAGAGGCACGGTGAAAAAATTAACCAATTTTGGTGCCTTTATAGAACTTGAAGAGGGGATCGAAGGGCTATTGCATGTTTCAGAGCTCTCGTGGACAAAGAGAATAAAACACCCCAGAGAGGTTTTAAAAGCAGGACAAATAGCGGAGATCATGCTTCTTGACTATGACCTGAATAAAAGGACTGTCTCCCTGGGGTTAAAACAGGTATTACCAAATCCATGGGATGACCTCGAGGTACGGTATCCTGTCGGATCGAGGGTGAGGACAAAGGTAAGGAGGATGGCGAATTTCGGGCTATTCCTTGAGCTCGAGGAGGGGGTTGAGGGGCTACTCCACGTTGATGATATATCATGGAACAAAAAGATGAAGAAACCCTCTGAGATCTACAAAAAGGGAGACAACATCGAAGCAGTTGTACTTGCAATTGACAAAGAGAATAGACGTATCAATCTTGGGGTGAAGCAACTGCAGCAAAACCCATGGAAGAGCCTCAAAGAAAGACATCCGAAGGGGAGCGTTGTTTCAGGAAATGTAACCAGTATCGTCGACTTCGGCGTGTTTGTGAAAATTGACGAAGATATCGAAGGATTGATACACATTTCCCAGCTATCAAACGAAAGAGTTGAGGACCCTCATACCGTCTGCAAGGTCGGAGAAGAGCTGAAGGCCATAGTTCTCGATATAGATGAGAAAAAGCGAAAGGTCACCCTGAGTGTAAAAGAATACCTGAACCACCTTGAAGAACAGGAAATTATAAAATATCTTGATAATGGCGCGGAAAAAACCGACATGGTTACGCTGGGAGACATCATAGATATTTCTAAAATAGGAGAATAGATGGACTCGCAGATCTCGAGCAGAGATTTCGAGGAGATCATCAAGATCGGTACTCTCATCAATTCAACTCTGGAAATCAATGAAGTACTGAACAGAATAATGAATTCGGCAAATCGAGTTGTCAGAGCAGAGGCAAGCTCGCTACTTCTTATCGATGAAACTACCAATGAACTCTACTTTCACGTTGCGCTGGGTGACAAAGGCGAAGAGGTTAAGAAATTCACCCTCAAAATGGGAGAAGGCATTGCAGGGTGGGTGGCGAAATATTCAAAACCACTTCTGGTGCCGGATGTACACAAGGACAGCAGATTCTACAAGGACATCAGTAAAAAGATCAACTATCAGACAAAATCGATACTCTGCGTGCCGCTCAAACTGAAAGAAGAAACGATTGGAGTCCTCGAAGTTATCAACAAGATAGATGCAGATTCTTTTACCATCAAAGACCAGAGCATTCTGGAAACATTCTCCAACCTCGCCGGAGTTGCAATAGCAAATGCGCGCCTCTACCAGGACATGAAGTTTGAGAACATAAATCTTCGGAAAGAACTGGTCAACGGGAAACAGCCTGGCGAGTTTATTGGCCTCTCCCGCATTATCAAAGAAAAATTAGAAATGGCCGATCAGGTGGCAGATACGAACACAACCGTTCTCCTGCTTGGGGAGAGCGGCACTGGAAAGGAACTCTTTGCAGAGCACATTCATTTCAGGAGCAAGAGGAAAAATAAACCCTTCATCAAGGTCAACTGCGCTGCAATTCCTGAAAATCTCATCGAAACTGAGCTCTTCGGTCATGTTAAAGGTGCGTTCACGGACGCCGTTTCGGATAAAATGGGTAAGTTTGAGCTGGCAAATAGCGGAACTATCTTCCTCGATGAAGTTGGCGAACTGCCCTATTCAATGCAGTCGAAGCTATTGAGGGTTTTACAGGACCATGTGATCCAGAGGGTAGGCGGAACAACGTCAAAAAAGGTTGATATCAGGCTCATAGCAGCAACAAATAAAAATCTCTATGAGGAAGTGAAGTACAACCGTTTCAGGGAAGATCTTTTTTTCAGGTTGAACGTTTTTCCTATATACATACCACCCCTTCGGGAAAGAAAGGAAGACATTGTGCCTCTTGCTCAGCACTTCTTCGAGAAGTTCAATCATGAACTGAAAAAGAACATAAAGGGCATGTCCAGCGAGGTTCTTGATATGTTAAAAGGATACTACTGGCCGGGTAATGTTCGTGAATTGCAGAATGTCATTGAGAGATCAGTTGTGCTCTGCAAGAATGATATCATAGCTTTGAAGGACCTCTACCTCGGAAATGAGAATATTTCAGCGAGAGGAATTGAGATTGAACCTGTTCTTCCTCTCAAGAAAGCGGTTAACGATTTTAAAAGGGGATATATTACGAAAGTCCTGGAAAAGGCGGGGTGGAAGCAAACGAAGGCTTCAAATATACTGAAGATTCAGAGAACCTACCTTTCGCGGCTGATAAACGAGCTCAACATCAGCAAATTGTAGGTATCATTCTTTTATGAATGGATTTTGGAGATTCCTATGGCAAAAGAAAAGAAGCATGAACAAAAGATAGACCTTCTGATAAAAATATCCAGAAGGGTAGAACAATTTTTAACCACCTACCTGAAAATAATTCTCCTGACGATCGGAGTTGCAGTTGTTCTGCTGGCAGCCTACTTTAGTGTAAACAGTATCGTCAGTAGAAAGGAAACCCTTGCTGAAAGCGCTTTCGGAAAGGTTCACATGGCGTACAGGGATATTACTGGTGATGAGAACCTTCAGGAAAATGAGCTGTGGGAGAAATTGCTTGGACTAACCGAAAGCTTTAAAGTTGTACTTGAGGAACATCCAAAAACAAAAGCGGCCTCAAAGAGCGCTTACTACCTGGGGAATATTTACTATACGGCCAGAGAGTATGAAAGGGCACTGGAATATTTCAAAAAGGGGCATGAAATACCAAAACAGAGGCACTATGCTGCTCTCCTCTGCTACCTCGGCGAAGCTACTACTTATGAGCAACTTGGTAATTATGAAAAATCTGAGGAGATATATAATTTTGTGCTTGATAAATACAAAACCTCCTATATTGTTCCCACCGTGAGATTTAATCTTGGACAGCTATATGAAAAAATGGATAAGATTGAGGCCGCAAGGGATCAGTACAATATCATAGTTACAAGCTATGAATGGAGTAGCTGGTCAGATTTCGCAGAAAAAAGAATTTTACTGCTTAAAAACAAATCATCGTGAATTAGCGAGAATACCATGAACCTCATCATTAAAAGGAGAAGGGGATGGCAAAGGAAAAAAAGTTGATAGCAAAATTGTTTACGCCAAAAAATATGAGTTTATTAATAGGAGTCATTATTATTATCGTCATGATCTTCCTCCTCAAGAACACAATCATAATCGATGCAATCGAATCGAAATCAATGAACCTTAATTTCTTCATGACTGATGTTTTCCACAGACCTGAAGAAATCAGCGAGGGTGTTTACAGGATAAGTAAGGCAAAGGGTTTAAGAAATGATGTTGTTATTTTCGGCTTTGATGAGAAGAGTCTTGCGGAGCTTGGCCGGTATCCCTGGAGGCGGAGCGTATATGCAGATTTCCTCCGCAATATAAATACAGACGAGGATAACAGACCAATTGGAACGCTCATCGACGTTCTATTTACCGAAGAGTCACAGGATAAAACCGAGGACCTGATCCTTGCAGATGCCCTGTATCGCTACAGGGATAACACCGTCATCGACCTCTTTGCAGATGTAAGCACCCAGATCACAAGTATCAGCGAAACGATTACTGAAAGAGTTAAAAACATCGGTTACCTTGGCATTCCTGCTAATGACGATTACAAACAGTTCATAAACGTTATCACGCCGCCGATCAATGAGATCATTGAAACAAATGTCATCATCGGACCTGCAATGGCACTGTCTGCACTTAACCTGAGGCTTGCTTCAGCAGATGCAGACAGAACCACGCGAAGGATTGCCCTTGTTGTGAAAATAGGTGATAAATACTATCCCTCAACAGTGCTGTGGCTTGCAATACTTTACTACAAAGTTGATCTGAGCGATGTCATTGTCAATATGGGTGATAGCATCATTCTAAAGAATGCAACAATTTCAGGCACCAAAACCGAACCTGCTAGAAAAGAGAACATCGTCATTCCGATCGACGAGCAGGGAACGCTGCTCGTAAACTACTATGGAAGGCAGGGTTCATTCCAGGTACGATCATTCAGCGATGTGGTGCAGGGGAGGGTAAGCACGAAATATTTCAAAGACAAGATTATTCTTGCGGGGGTATATGCGGAAGGGCTGCAGGACATCCATCAGACACCGTACGGTGCCATGTTCGGTATTGAAATGCTTGCCAATGCCACCACCCAGTTACTCAACCGGAGTTTTATATCCTTCTCCAAGGATTACATAGACATACTCCTCATCATCATCTTTGGCCTTGCAATAAGTTATATCGTCGGTAGAAAATCAATACTGTACAGTTATGTATCAATCATTGTTCTTGCTGTTGTTTACTTCTTTGCCGTCATTTTTCTTTTTGACCGTTACCGGTATGTACTCAACCTCAGTGCACCCCTCATTACGGGTGTTCTTACGCTTTTCTCCATGATTGTCTACCGAATATTGACCGAAGAGAGGGAGAAAAAGGTGATTCAGGGTATGTTCTCGAACTATGTAAGCAAGAGCATCGTCGATGAGCTTCTCAAGCACCCTGAAAAACTTGAGCTTGGAGGCGAGGACAGGGAAATTACCGTTCTGTTCTCCGATATCAGGGGATTTACAACCCTTTCTGAAAAATTGACACCGCAGGAGCTCGTCTCCCACCTTAATGAGTATCTTTCAGCCATGACCGACATAATATTTAAATACGAAGGCACCCTGGATAAATATGTTGGCGATGAGATAATGGCGTTCTGGAATGCACCGGTTGATCAGGAAAGTCACGCTGAACTTGCCTGTTTTACAGCACTTGATATGATGGAAAAACTCCGTGATTTGAATGCAGCATGGCCTGAGGAAAAGAAGCTGAATATTGGTATTGGTCTAAACAGTGGGATTATGACTGTAGGAAATATGGGATCAAAAAGCAGGATGGACTATACTCTTATGGGTGATAATGTAAACCTTGGGGCTCGTCTGGAGGGAACAAACAAAATTTACGGCACCAACATTATAATAAGCGAGTACACCTATGAAAAGATAAAAGATATATTCATCTGCAGGGAACTTGACAATATCCGTGTAAAGGGAAAGTTGAAGCCTGTTAAGATATATGAAGTTCTGGACAGCTTTCAAGAAGAGAAAATTATAACAGATTCTTCTAAAATAGCAACATTAAAGAAATAAATAAGTTTTTGACTTATTATTATAATAATTGATATACCATTTGACTTGGAAATTATTAAATACTATCTTATTATCCACCAGCGACTAATTATTCAGGAGTTATATAATAATGCCAACGTACGAGTATAAGTGCAGCAAGTGTGAGGAGATTTTTGAGTACTTTCAGAGGATGACCGATGAACCTTTGAAGATTTGTCCTGTATGCGGTGGTGAAATTATTCGATTGATCAGTGGTGGAATGGGCATAATATTCAAAGGCAGTGGATTTTATACTACAGATTATAAAAACTCCTCATCCAAAAATTTTTCTCAAACCTCTAAAGAATCTGAAGAAAAAGAAATTTTATCTGAAAAATCCGATAGGGATAAATCAAATAGTGAAGTAAAAGATACTGCCAGTAAATGATTTGATATATTAATTTTTTAAAGATATCAATCATTTCCTATAAGATATATTATGTCTACTTCTATGTTTTGATTCAAGCCTTCATACATTATCATCACCCATTATTATCCCCCTACTCCAGCTAAATCCAAAAGATATTAATGGGATTGCTTCGTAAGTCGCCTTCGGCTCCTTCAT
>CAZPCG010000006.1:0-19068 GCA_964584875.1 uncultured Spirochaetota bacterium | reverse complement strand
ACTATCATGGTGTGCCTGTACTTCCGAACAACCTCAAAGAGCACCTTTTTAATCCTCTCGCCAGTGCGCAGATCCAGGTTTCCAGTTGGCTCATCAGCAAGAATGACCTCGGGTTCATTAATCAGTGCTCTTGCAATGGCAACCCTCTGGCTCTCTCCTCCCGATAGGGTATTTGGCTTTACATCTTTCTTTTCTTCGATCTCCAGTATCCGGAGGATGTTTAGAGCCCTCCGGTATGCATCGTGCACACGGAAGCTGTGCAGGAGGTAAGGCATCATGACATTCTCCACGACGGTGAACTCAGACAGAAGATTGTGAAATTGAAAGATGAACCCAACATGCCGGTTCCTGAAATCCGACAGCTCCTCCTCCGTTGCAGTTTCGATCTGGGTATCTCGAACGATTATTGTTCCCTCTGTTGGCAGGTCCAGTCCACCTATGAGGTGAAGGAGTGTGCTCTTTCCCGATCCACTTCTCCCAACAATGGCAGCAATCGTACCCCTTTTCACGGTGAGATTCAGCCCATTCAGCACGGTGAGATCTGTATCTCCCGTTCGATACACCTTTTTAAGATTCTTAACCAGCACCGTATACCCGTCCCCAGGACTCCCATTGTGATATTCTCTTCCCGGTAATTCCTTTTGGGGCGCTTCCATGAGGTAATCCTCACAACTCATTCGTATCTTATCGTTTCAACCGGTTTCATCAGAGATGCCTTCCTCGCCGGATAGTAGGCAGCGAGCACACTGAGGGCAAGGGCCAGAACCGAAATGATTATAACGTCCTTGAAATGTATTTCAACCGGAACTCCTTCAAGGTAGTAGATCGAGTCAGACAGAATTTCGAAGCGAGGGAGAGGAGGACGGTTCAGGGGGATAAAATATAGTAAGTATATGATCTCCCGGATAGCATTTACAACCTTCTCAAAAAAGTTGAATATCTTTTCGATATTGAGGGTGAGAAGAAAACCCGTGAAAACCCCGATGAGGGTTCCAATGAAGCCTATGTATATTCCGTCCATGACGAATACCTGCGTTATGAGGGAGGGTCTTGCGCCAATTGCTCTGAGTATTCCAATTTCCCTCTTTTTATCCATGACCGTCATGACCAGGGAACCGATTATGTTGAAGGCGCCGCTTACGATTATGAGCATGACCACAAAGGCAATTCCAACTTTCTCATTATGCAGAGCTTCAAAAAGGGGCCTGTTGATATCCATCCATGTAAAGATATAGTGAGATTCAGTAAGGTTACCGTGAAGCCACTCCACTACCCGATCGGCTTTAAAGATACTTTTAATCTTAAGTCCGATGCTCAGATCATCACGCCCAATGCCGAAAAGCCTGTATGCTGCTTCAAGTGAAACATATGCCATATTTTTATCGTATTCCCAGTAGCCTGTTTTAAAGGTACCCGCCACCTGGAAAAGATTGAACTGGGGCTTTGGGTTGGAAATATCACTCCCCGAAAAAGTCAGGATGGATACATAATCTCCCGGATGCACACCCGCCTCCTTTGCCAGTTCCTCTCCAATGACGATCTTCCCGGTATCACTCAGGTCGAAGATACCCTGAGGGACCCGTATCTCCCTGCTGAATCCGCCATCCCTGATCATAACATCCCCCGGCAAAGCCTTGATTATCAACCCTCGAGAAATGTAGCTGCTCCTTATAATCCCTTCACCGTCGAAATAGGGAACAATGGAAATTATTTCTTTATTATTCGATAAAATTGATATACTATTATCGAGAGAGTATCCTGTTTTGTAACTCGGCTGAATGACGAGATGGTAGCTGTTTGTCTCAAGTATCTTTTTTCGAAAAGTATTGTGAAATCCGTTCATTATTGAAAGGACCGTTATAAGCGTAATCACACCAAAAGATATCATGAGAATCGAAAGGGTTGACATGAGTGACCACTTTGCAATGAGGTATCGTTTTGCGAGGTACAGCGGTAATTTCAATTTCATTTTTCCCTCTGCTCTCAAAGTATTAAAGTAATGAAAAACAGACTGTGTATCAAAATAAAGTTATACGGAGTATACGGTATTGGACACTCCAGACGAATTTGCAGAGTTTGAATCTGTCTATGACAAAGCGATTATTCTGAAGGGGAGATTCAAGGCCGTTGAAACGAACACGTATGGTCTTTTCATCATCTTCCTGAGTGAAGAGCTGAGAATGGTCGAAAACGTCATGGCAATTGCCTCCCACTACAGCTCTCTCTACGACGTAGAACCGTCACTCCCCTGGTACGTTGTGGAAGAAAACATCATCAACCTGAAATGGAAGGGAGATATTGCAGTCAACATATCGATTGATCTCCAGAACTACCTCGAAAGCTCACTCGATCGGGACAGGGGTTATGAGCTGTACATGCTCATCAAGAACAATGATCTGACGAAGATCGAGTCCCTGCTCCAGGCAATTTTGATAAAACCCCTGGGGGATCGCAATATCCTCCTCGAAATTGTTTCAGAGGTTGTTTCAAAAAACGACCTGCATAGCGTGAGGGCTGAGCGAAACAGGGCAAAGATGCAGGAAAGGGCAAAACCCCCTCAGCGCAGTAGTGTAAAAGATGAGAATACCATTGCTGTCGATCTCGTGCTCGCACCGGTAAGCGGGATCCCCATCTATGAACTGTCAAAAGGCGACAAGATCATGGTGAGGATAAGTGACAAATCAACACGTGGAAAGTACTACATCGACCTTTTAGGTACCCGCGTTGAGGGTAACATCATCCCTGTACCTGCCGAAGTAGCCGAGATAAAGAGGGGCGAAAACAACGAATACACAATTCTCTGCAAGATCAATGATAACGTATTCGGAAGGGCTGTAGAAACCGAACAGGTAAGAATAAAGCGATACGATGAACTGCTGGCTTCCGACTCTTCCCTCAAAGGATTGCCAATTGAGGAGATTCCATTGCGAAAAGGTGGAATTCCGCTCTTTGCCATCATCACCGGTAGTCTCATGTTTGTTATTCTCCTCATCTTCATCATCATGTGGCTTTACAACATTATTTGAGTTCCCTTATCCTGTATGAGGTTTCCTGTTGAACATAACAGCATATCTTGCTATATTAGGATTGGGCGAAAAAACATGAACAATGAGCCAGCAAATAAAAATGAAGATCTGGAAAGATCAAGATTCATCGACAAGGAGCTACTGGAATCAAGAACCATAATCATTTCGCATGTCATAGATGGAGTACTTGCAAGGAGCATATATTCGAGGCTCATACTCCTTGAAAAGGACAGCTCAACAAATCCAATCACCGTGATCATCAATTCCCAGGGAGGCAGCGCCGACTCCGGGTTCGGTATCTACGATATGCTCAGGTTCGTTAAGCCGCCAATTATTACCCTTACAGCAGGACTGTGCGCAAGTGCAGCGGTAATTGTTTTTCTTGCCGGCGAAAAGGGAAAGCGTTTTTCCCTCCCCAACTCCAGGTTCCTGATCCACCAACCTTCCACCAGCGCAGTCGGGCCTGCAGCAGACCTCGAGATAACCGCAAATCAGATATTGAAGATTCGAGACCAGTTCAACAGTATAATTGCTTCTGAAACCGGCAACGACATAAAGAAGGTAGCAGCAGATACGAACAGGGATTTCTGGCTATCTGCTCCGGAAGCTGTTGAATATAAGCTCGTCTCAAAGATTATTCAAAACAGGAGTGAGATAGAGGATCTCAAATAGGTCAGCGGTCACTATAGCAGATCAATAGTGGCACCTGAATTTTTTACTGTTACTTCTCCCAGTCGTCAATGACCAGGTGGTAGAGGTCCTTATTATCCGCATCTCTGTACCACCTGACTATCTTTGCAATAACCTCACCCTTTTTCCCGAGAGAGATAGAAATTTCATTAACACGGAACTCTACTGCGCCCGGGTTTGCGACCATAACCCGCAAAATATCCTTTGCCGAAAGGCTCAGCACATCCCCGTTTCGCAGAAGCGCCTCTTTCTTTTCCTCTTCATCCACGATGTACCCGAAATACGATGTGCCAACCGCCTTTAAAAATGAATTGATCTCTGTTTTTTCATAGCTTGACACAATCTGAAACCCGCTTTTCGGAGCAATGGGCAGCTTTGCAAGCATATCATCTTCTTTGATGACGACAACCTCTGGAGGACCCGATGTCTCCTGTCTCTTCCCGGATGGGGTTTTGCCCACCTGGTCTGCACTCTCTCGGGCAGCTGTTGTGCCGGATTTACCTATCTCCGTTCCATAAGACCTTTTAATGGTAAGATTCACGCTTCCTTCCCCAAGCCTGTTCGTCCGCAGGATCACATCCTTCCTTCCATCTCTGTTGAAGTCAACTTCAACTCTCTCACTCGTGGAGAGTGTAAAGGGGATTTCACCGATTGAGAAGTTGAGATTCTCACTGATGCTATCAATATGAATTCGGTAAGGTACACTGCCCTCGGCAATTTCAATGATATCACCCTTTTTAAAGTCCCTGGTCAGCTCCTCCTCCTCGAATACAATGACATTCTGCTTTGATTCGCTTTTCTCCTCCCTTCTCTCCCCAACCTTCGAAATGCTCTCCTGTGGTATCCCCTTTTTTTCCTTTCTTCCAGAAGTTGCGATGTAGATGTAGAGGACGGATGCAACGATAAGAAGTGCGAGGACCACCAACAGCACGTATCGCTTCACATTCCTCGGTTTTGCCGTTAGCTGTTCAATTGGGGCGGGCTGCTCCTGGATCTTATAATCCCTGTACTTATGAACCATTTCATCAGGATCGAGACCCAGGAACTGTGCATAATTTCTCATAAACCCGATGAGGTACGTTTCACCGGGGAAAACATCAAAATCTTCATTCTCAAGGGCGTTGAGATATTTTCGAGCAATCTTAGTTTCTTTAACTGCTTCCTCTATGGTTTTTCCTGTATTTGTTCTGGCTTCTCTGAAAATTGAACCTATCTGATTCATGTGATTATTACCTCTTCATTATTTTCCCCCATTATTCCGGAGAAAATGGTACGATGATGTTTCGTATTATCTGAGCATCGGCGGGAACTTCGAATTTAAAGAGGTAATCGGGAAGTTCGGTATTGATCTTGATATTTGAAAGGGTCATGCTCACCCTGATTCCGTTCTGTGATACTCCATTTGACTGCAGGATGTGTCCCTTTTCAGAAACCCAGAGATCCATCGTTTTAAATCCAACTTTCGGTCGCTTCTGGTCGAGTTTCATATGGTAAGCCTTCGTATTCCTGAAAGGCTGTGTTGTACTCGCATCGAAAAATGAAAAAGAGTATTCATCAAAGAGCTTCCTGAGCCCTGTTTCTGAGGCGGTTGTGAGAAGTGTGGATTCGGTATTTTCACTGAGGGATTGTTGTACCACAACTTTCAGGTAGGGTATGTAGATGGTGAGAAAGGTACCGTCTGATACGATCACCTGCCCCCTGGGTTCTTCAAACTCGATGAGAATCTTGTTTGCTTCCTTGTACTTCATTATACCACGATAATGGGCATCACCGTTTACCCAGTCTATTTCTGCCGTATAGTCTTTGATATCTGCAAAGGCTTTTTCCATTAATAATTTGATATCATTGACGGATACGATATTAGAGGTATTCCCCCCTCTCGGGTTTTCCTCAAACTGCTGCCCTAAATTGGGGATTGCAGGTATTAAGAAACAGAGTAGAGTAAGTACAATGCCTGTCTTTATCAAGGTGTGATCCCCCATTCGGGATGATGCCTGCAGGAATAGAAGATCTTAAATACAAATGTTATGATTGTTTCTCGCTTGAGCGAAGAGCATTTGCTTTCATGCTAAATATACACTATACATGCTCTTTCGGCAAGAATTTAATCGGACCTTTCGATGTACACCTCTCGTGGCTTGCTCCCACGGGGAGGTCCAATGATTCCCTCTTCCTCCATGAGCTCTATAAGGCGGGCTGCACGATTGTAGCCGATTTTCAGCCTCCTCTGGAGAAAGGATGCTGAAGCACGCTTCGTTTTCAGAACAATTTCAACTGCCTGATCAAAGATCGGGTCATCATAATCCGCGTCGAAATCCTCATCCTTTTCAAAGCTCCATATGTCTTCCACATAATCAGGGGAGCCTCTCCGCTTCAATTCTTCCACAATTTGAAAGACCTCATCCTCGGCAATTAACGCCCCCTGGATCCTCTGGATGTTCATGCTCCCTGCCGGTGCAAAGAGCATATCACCCCTGCCCAGCAGCTTCTCCGCGCCAGAAACATCGAGTATGGTCCTTGAATCGATTTTACTCGCAACCTGGAAAGCTATCCTGTAGGGGAAGTTTGCCTTGATCAATCCGGTTATAATGTCAACGCTTGGCCGTTGTGTAGCCATGATGAGGTGGATGCCTACAGCCCTCGACATTGCAGCGAGCCTCACAACAGCGTCTTCAACTTCTTTCTGGGAGATCGTCACCAGGCTGGCAAACTCATCGATGATCACCACAATGTAGGGCATTCTCTCCTTTGCCTTTTGATTGTACCCCGCAATATTCCTGGCATAGTTTTCGTCAAGCTTTACATAACGATTCTCCATTTCGTACAGCAGCCATTTAAACGCTTTTGCGACATCCCTCGGATCGGTAACGACCTCCGTTAACAGATGGGGTATGCCGTTATACCCCTTCAGTTCAACCATCTTCGGATCTATCAGGAGAAACCGGATTTCCTCAGGGTCTTTCTGGAAGAGGAGGCTCACAATCAGAGAGTTCACACAAACACTTTTTCCAGAACCGGTTGCCCCCGCTATGAGAAGATGGGGCATGGCTGCAAGATCGGAAACAACCACATTGCCCGATATATCTTTCCCAAGGATGAGCGGAAGCTCCCCACTCTTTGGAGCCTCATGAAAGACGTCACCCAGCGTTACAATCTCCCGCTCCTCATTAGGGATTTCAATCCCAACGGCCGATCTGCCGGGGATCGGAGCCTCTATTCGAACTCCATTCGCCGAGAGGTTCAGCGCAATATTGTTGCTCAGGTTCACAATCCTGCTCAACTTTACGCCCGGGGCAGGCTGCAGCTCATACCGCGTTATCACCGGACCCCGAATGATTCCGACCACCTTCGCCTCAATACCGAATTCTCTCAGTGTTCTCTCGAGCTCATTCGCCTTCCTTGCGGTTTCCCGTTCCTTTTCTTTCCGGTTCAGATGGGTGGATTTTCGTAGAATTGAGCTGTCTGGAAAGGCATAGCTCCGGTCCTGCACACCACTGCTTTCAGGCCCTTTCTCCATGGCGGGAATATCAGGTTTCAAGCTTCTTTCAGAAGGTACTTTCCTCCCTCTTCTGCCTGGAACTACCGGTTGAGCCGGGTGTGCGGGCCTGAGAGGTAGTTCCCTCTCGTCGTAATAGACCTTCCTGAACAGAGGGGGTTTTTCCCTATCCCTGAAATAGTGGATGATGAAGCCTGCAGGATACCTGAAGAGTATGAAAAGGCATCCGAGAAACAGGATTGTAAAAACAGGGATGAGCCACTCTTTTCTGCCATGGCGCAGTAGGGCACGGGCAATAGCTGCACCTAAAGATCCCCCTCCCCCATGATAGGTCGCACTTTTAAAAAGGGAAAACAGAACCATGGAAATCACGCCACAGGAGGCGGCAATAAAAATGAATCCAATCCTTTTCAACCTCGATACCTTTCGTAAGAAAATATAACCTGTATATACAATGAGGAGTGCAAAGATGTAGGCAGAACAACCCAGAAAGTAAATTAAGAAGGATGAGATTGCAACACCTGCGGGGCCAAGGAAGTGGCCTATTTTCCCTGATCCCTGGATATTGAAAGAGGGATGTTCCTCCGCAAGAAATCCTAAGCATACAACCAGCAGGAAAAGGCCCAGCGCAACAGCAGTTATGCCAATGAAAAGGGATGACCTGATCTTTTTTTGCACCTGTCCCCCTGTTGCAATCAGGAAGTTACACGAAGCGCAGCAAGCAAAAATCCAGCAAGGGCAATCCCAAAGCAGTAGTATGAAAAGATGAACCATCTGCCCCTGTACAGGATAGGAATAAGAAGCTTCAACGCTCCATACCCGGCCACCGTTGAAACAACAAAACCAACAGCGCAAACCGCCATGAAACTCGTAGAAGCCGGGTCCACCGCAACTCTCTGCAGCGCCTCTCCTTCACGGAGAAACTCAAAAAGCGATGCTCCAATTATCGACGGAATTGCCAGGATAAAGGAATAGGTCCCTGAAAATCTCCTGGACATGCCCATGAACAGCCCGGCTGATACCGTTGCACCCGCACGGGATATTCCTGGAAACCCCGCCCCTGCCTGTACTGCCCCTATCACGACAGGCTGTATCCATGTTATATCGGATATATCCTTATTCTTTATCGGAATAAATTTCGTTGTCAGTAGCAGTACACCGGTAACAGCAAAAAAGAGAGGAACCCACCTGGGTTTACTGAAGAATTGAGCGATGGTATCCCTGAACACCATGCCAAATGCTCCTGTGACAGCAACTGAGAGAAGAATGTAGAGAAGAAGTCTTGTGTTTCCCCTGCTGATTATGCTCTTTCTTTGCCCACTATTTACCAGGTAAACGAAAGAATCTCTCAGCATGCAGCCGATGGTTCTGTGAAAAAATATCCCTGCTGCAACCGCTGTTCCGAGATGGAGTATGAGATCGAAGAGCAGGGGCAAATCCTGCAAACCGAGCATATGCTGCGCGTACACAAGATGCCCCGAACTGCTTATGGGAAGGAACTCAGTTATACCCTGCAGCAGGGAAAGAAGCAACGCATACTTTATTGACATTCCAGCTCCTTTCGGTGTTATATTAGAGGGTGAGCAACCTTAAAGTGCGTAGCAGATACCCTGCTATAGGTTTCATCTTAATCGTCCGATTATATTAGAGAATAACCAATGGTACGAATGTCCAGGATATCGGACAAATAATCCTTTATTACGGGATCATTAATAGAAAACAATTATGGCTTACACAGGAACAGACAAGAAAAAAAGGGACATCTTCATTATAATACTGCTCGGTGTGCTAAGCCTCTGTATAAATATCGGCTTTTCACTGAACAATACTAACGATTCACCGGAAAAAAGTGTCGGTTTTCAGCCTGAAAACCAGTTGCAGATCGACTTGCTCATAAAGTATTACAACAGGATAATCTACTATGTCAATGAGCCAGTTATAATTGAGTTTCAGATTGTGAACAGGGGAACCGTTCCATTCCTCTTCATTACCTCCTTCAACAAAGTTTTTACATTCGATTTTAATGTAATGACCACAACAAACAGGAAGGTCGAGCATTCCAGGGAATATATCATACAAAGCACCCAGTTTGAGCCTGTTCTCAGCGATGAAATTACCCTGAAGACCGATGAAGTCTACGGTGTACGCATCGATATAAGCAGATGGTTCGATCTGAGCGTTCCGGGTGAATATCTCATCAGTGGCATCTTTTATCCCAATCTGAAAACAGGTTCTGAAGGGGATGTTCGGCTGTACTCAGAAAATGAGCTCTACCTGAATCTTAATCCGCCCTTCAGTGAAGCTGTCAAAAGGAGGAAGGAGATCGAAGAAGTTCAGAGGCTGAAGGCGGAGAGTTTTCCGCCCTATGAAGTTATTGACTACCTGCTCCGTGCCCTTCAGGCAAAAGACTTTGAAAAGTATTTCCTCTTTATCAAATTCGATAAGTTCATCATGCAGTTTCAGAATGCCCGCAAGAATTACATTGCTGCAAAGGATATCGACAAGCCCTCCGTCATTGAGGAGTTCAAACAGTATCTTATGGGGAACAACAGGCTTGAAACGATTCCTTTCTCCGAAACCATCCCGGCTGATTATGATATAGTACGTACCGTGGTCGAAAAGAGAGATGCTGTTGTCACGGTGATCGAGACATTCAAATACATCAACCTCATAGAAAAGAAACAGTACACCTACCACCTGCATCTCTACGGCGATAAGTGGCTCATGGAAAACTACTCGGTCGTAAATATATCAAAGTAAAAAACCTACCTGCCAAAAAAAAAATTATGATTTGCATATGTATCTTTAACTCATTATATTTCTGTATAAAATGAGAAAGTGCCCATGCTCTGTGAAGCGTTTTGTTTTCTGCAATGGGCGATTTCCAAACCTCCACAGGAGCATTTTATGCCCGGTAAGGGTTCGCTTGGACCGATAAACACCCACTTTGAAAGAAAGCTGTTCAAACTAGTAGATGTAAATGAACCCGAGCTTTACCGCGAGATCTTTCCCTTCACCGAAGTGTGCAAAACTCATTTCGACAACAGAATCATTCCCATATGTCCTGCTGAAACTTTCTATATAAGCGACACCACCTTCAGGGATGGCCAGCAGGCCCGCCCTCCGTACACCCCTGATCAGGTGGTAGACCTCTTCAAGCTCATTCATCGCCTCGGGGGACTGGAGGGAGTCATACGGCACTCTGAGTTCTTCCTTTACAGCGACAAGGATAAGAAAGCGGTTGAGAAGGCTCTTTCCCTTGATTATGAGTATCCTGAGGTTACCGGGTGGATACGCGCAAATAAAAAGGACCTGCAGCTAGTCAAAAATATGGGTTTGAAGGAAACGGGCATTTTAACATCATGCAGTGACTACCACATCTTTCTCAAGCTGAACAAAACGCGAAGCGAGGTACTGAACGACTACCTCACAATCGCCAGAGAGGCGCTCAATGCAGGGATTCGAATCCGATGTCATTTCGAAGATATTACCCGGGCCGACATTTTCGGCTTTGTAGTACCCTTTGCCCAGGAGCTCATGAAGCTCAGGGAGGAGAGCAAAATCGATGTGAAAATCCGCCTGTGCGATACGCTGGGCTTCGGCATCCCTTACCCGGACGCTGCCCTACCTCGCAGTGTTCCAAAGCTTGTAAGATCACTCATAGATTACGCTGGAGCCCCGGGAGAATGCCTTGAGTGGCATGGGCACAACGACTTTCACAAAAGCCTGATTAATGCTTCAACGGCCTGGCTTTACGGATGCTCAACGGCAAATGGCACCCTGCTGGGATTCGGGGAGAGAACTGGAAATCCACCTCTCGAGGCATTGATCATCGAGTACATCTCGCTCACCGGTGATATAAATGGCATCGATCCGACGGCGATAACAGAAATTGCCAACTACTACGCAAACGAGCTTGGTGAGCTCATACCGTCCAATTACCCCTTTGCAGGCGCCGACTTTAACGCCACGAGTGCTGGGATCCATGCGGACGGCATGTTTAAAAACCCCGAAATTTACAACATCTTCGATACCGAAAGGCTCCTGGGACGTCCCCCGGGTATCATCATCAACGACAAATCGGGGCTTGCAGGTATTGCGCAGTGGATCAACATGCACTTAAGGCTCACCGGTGATAAGCGGGTCGACAAGCACAATCCGGCAATCTCCCGCCTCGATGAGTGGGTACAGAAGCAGTACAAAAAGGGAAGGGTCACTTCCATTTCGAATGAGGAGATGGAGCACTGCGTGCGAAACTTTATGCCCCATCTGTTTATCTCGGAGTTTGATAGAATCAAGAAGAGAGCGATGGAAATGGCCGAGGACATCATCCAACATACGACAGAAACAGAAGAGCTCAGGTCAATGGACCCCAACCGTATCGCCCCGCTGCTTGAAAAGATAGTTTTTGAGCACAAGTTCATCCAGTTCGCCTATGTAACGAACCTCGATGCAAAGATCATCACACCCTTTATAACGCAACCAAACCTCAAGGCCAAGTACAAGGCAGCGAAAATACCGGAGGATTTTTTGGACCGATCATGGTTCATCAAACCCCTCGAGGATGGCAAGATCCACGTGTCGGATTTCTATATATCCTACGTGACGGGTGTCCTCTGCCTCACAGTCTCATCCCCGATTTTCGACATGAAAGAGAAGATTGCGGGTGTCGTTGGCTTTGATATCCAGTTTGAAGATCTTGTGCGGGCCGAGGATATGCTCTGAAGTTGGGCGGAAGCGCGATCCCGTGCAGGTCATAATCATCTGCACCTGTAACTATTGCCCTGACAACAATGCCGGGCTTAAGCACGTCTGACGATCGAACAAGGAAAACTCCGTCAACCTCGGGTGCAAAATGCAAGCTCCTTCCTATGGAAATTCCCCCAGAAATTCCCCTGGAAATTCCTATGGAAATTCCCCTGGAAATTCCTATGGAAAGATTTTCACCATCCACTTCAGCATCAACTACAACCCCGCTCAAACCGGATTCTCCCTCCCCATGAAATGGCTCCTCGATGAGAACATCAAACACCTTCCCTATTTCCCCATGGAGGAGATTTCTTGAGATCCCCTGCTGAACCGACATGATCTCTCTCCTCCTCATCTCCCCAACCGCTTTCCTCACTCTTCCTTTCAATCGATAGGCTTCGGTTCCCCTCTGCGGGGAATACACAAAAACACCCAGGTGCTGAAACTGAACATCTTTTACAAACTCGAGAAGCTTTTGGAAATCCTCATCATCTTCTCCGGGGAATCCGACAATTACCGTTGATCTCAGGACTGCATTGGGCACCCTTTCCCGTATCCGATCAATCACTTCCCTGTAGCAGGATGAATCTCCCTCGCGTTTCATGCTGGTAAGAATTCTCGTCGATGCATGCTGAACGGGAATATCGAAATAGGGTACAAGGCGGGCATCCTGAAAGACCTCGAGAGTTTCAAGTAGTTCCCGTGCTGGCCTGAGGTAGAGCAGCCTGATGAAAGGTATTGAAGTATGCACAAGCAGCTCGACAATAAGAGACTCCAGCCCCCCTTTCATCCCGAGGTCCGTACCGAAGCTGAGGGTGTCCTGGGAGGTAAGGATGATTTCTTTGACTCCCCTCCCCTCAAGGCCCCCGACATCTCTCAGAATATCCTCAAACCGCCTGCTTCTAAGCCCCCCCTTGATGAGGGGGATGAGACAGAAACTGCACGGTCTTGAGCAGCCATCAGAAATTTTCACATAGGCATACCCAGGCGGTGTAAGAAGCTCGGTTCGTCCTGTATATTCCCTGAAGGTTTGCGGTATGACCCTGCTTTTGGGGTAGTCCCTTACCCCCTCCACTCTCTCAACAGCTTCAACTACGCAGCTGAGATCACCATTGCCGACAATAGCATCAACCTCCGGAAGCTCGCTTTCTATTTCACGGGAGTAGAGTTGGGAAAAACATCCCGCAACGATCAGTTTTCTACCATTTCTTCTGTAACGGGAAAGTTCAAGTATAGCATCGATGGTCTGTTGTTTTGCATCATCGATAAAGGCGCAGGTGTTAACTATGATGAAGGACGCCTCTTCAATGCTTTCAGTCCTCCTGTAGCCTTTTTCCCGAAGAAGGGAGAGGATGATCTCTGAATCGACGGTATTTTTGTTACAGCCGAGATTCTCGAGGTACACGGTCCTTTTTCTCTTCATCAAGCTTTTCTGCTCCCGTCCATGCTTTGAGCGTCCCTATTGCACTACATAACAATGGGCTGTATTTTTGCTCTCTTTCTCAGTGTAGCTTCGGGTGTAGTTTGACCGCTAAGACAGGCTTCTCACTCCCCCTCACGCTGGCAGGCAATAGAACATTGGAAGGTGAAATTCGGGCTGGCCGGATTTGAACCGGCGACCCCATGTCCCCCAGACATGTACGCTAACCATCTGCGCTACAGCCCGCTTTAACTCCTGCTTACACCTCAGGGAATGCTTTCTATCGATATATTGGTAAGCTTTGCCTTCCCCTCGATAAATAATAGAGCAGGTACACTCAAATGTCAAGTTTCTGTTTCACCTATTGCTTGTTGTTAAATTGTAGAATATGCTCCACCAATATCACCGGCTGTCTGAGACAGCAGTGTCGACCATTTTGAGATTCGAAAATTTATCGCAACAGGCCATGTCCAACCTCCTCGAAAGCCCCGCCGAATTCATCCCGGTTATCCCGAAAACATCGAGCCACACATCCGGGCTCTCCATGCAGAGATAGACAATGTCCTCGCTGATATATTTTCTTAAAAAAGTGAGGACTTTCCTGTACATCAAGGTCCTTATCGGCCTGAAATATCTCATCTTACCGTCAAGCCCTCTGATGAATTCCCCGCCGGTATAGCATGCCCCTTGACGGTCCATCTCCAGCTTCATAGTGGGGATGAACCGAAGTGTTCCCATGCTAATGTAGACGACATTCTCCGGATCTATCCTGTGAAAAAGTCTTTCAATAGTACTTCCGTACCCCTCTTCCCATCCGCTGTGCCATACGATAGGGTCGAAATGAAAGGAGAGTTTGTAACCAACCTCCTGTATCTTACACGCAGCATTTATTCGGCGGTCTATCCGTGGTACCCCCCTTTCCTCTCGATCAGCAATAAAGTCCGTATTGAGGGACCAGCCAATGATGATGTTGTTCCTCTCCCTGGTCCTCAGGAGGTTTTCTATACGATCTGTTTTTGTCTTTATCTCAAGCACCGCATTGCACCGTGAAGAGATGTATGGTATCAGATCATCATAGAGAGGATAGATGTCTTCAAACAGGAGACTGTCAGTGAATTCACCCGTGCCGAAGCGATGAAACCCCTTTTTCTCTTTCAGGAACAATTCAAGCTCATGAAAGAGTTTCTCCCTGTTCGTAAAAAGAACAGGCGTCGCTCCCTGGAAGTAGTGACTCAGTATGCAGTAGGTGCATCCAAGGGTGCAGCCCTGGGCGAAGTTAACGATCTGATACCCGCAGCACACATATCCGGGTGTTCCCGGACAGGGCTTGATGAATTTACCCCTGTTCTCAGTAAACCGCACAGATGGGCTTCTTTTCGAAAGATTCCACATGATATACGACTTCTCTTTAACTTGACAGCAATAGATGAGACTGTATCTTTACATATGTTATAAAGTATATATAATATTCGGCTCAGAACATGGAAAATACCAAACCCTTCCCTAGACACAATGGATATAATGGATACAATACCGGTATCTGCGAAAGAATCCATTCGAAGCGGACGCTTATCTCTGCGATAAGCGATCTAAAAAAACTCCTCAATGAAAAAGTTTACATATTTCGAGAAGAGGGCCTGAAGCAAGCTACCTTTTCCGATTCGGTCAACCATGCTGGATGCATCTATCTCAAGGGGTTAGAAATACAGGGCCGATCCCTCTACGATTACTATATGGAGTACACGCCGGAGAGGTATTTCTCGCAAAAAACCCGGCGATTTATGACTTTCATAGAGCGGATTTTAAAAACGTCAGAAGTCCTCAGGGAGGTAACCGGTACATACCCCTACCTCATGCTCAACTCTGTCCACATAACCAGCGATGGGGGGGAAGTCACCTATCTCCCCCCCTCGATCGTTGACTTTATCAACAAGCATCACACGGCTGAAGTCCAGAAGCTACTATACTACTGCACCACCCTTAAAAAAGCAGCATCCGTAAAGCGCAGGGACAGAATAACCGAGCCCTCCAGTATCACTACATCAATGCAATCCTTTGATTTTGCCCGTGCCGTTGCAAGACTCCTGTATCTATTTCTATCAAAAGGGGGCAATCAGGCCAAATACGGTGTCCGGAGAAGCTCACCCGAATCTGGGGCAGCGTTAGTAAATACAGGTCTGCCCGTGTTTTACCTGAGGGAGTTTGTTGATGATATCCCGGTCCAGCTCTCGGATGCCGTTTGGAATCTCATGCACGATAGAGGTGTGTACAGAGGATCGGAGCAGGAAGCCCTTGCTGATTTCAGGGAAATAATCGGGAAGAGCAAAACCCCGGAAAAGTCCGGTGAGGTTCGGCAAAAGATACCCCTTTCAAGGAGAAGCTCTTTCATCCTTATAAGATCAAGGGTTCTAACTTTCATCGCAGGTACCTGGAAGTATATCCTCATTGCAGTCGTTGTTGCTCTTTTGCTCCTTTACCTGCTCTCCGACCTATTTATTGGCAGGGAGAAGCACGACTATCTCAAAGGGTTGTCTCCACGGCAGGTTGTCGAGCTGTACTACAGCGCCGTGAACAACCTCGATCTCGATGCAGTTGATGCGGTATTCTACAGAAGGGCGGGAAAAGATATAAGGAATGAGCTTGCCACCCTCGTTGTAATGATGAGAATGGAGCAGGCCTTTGGAAGAAGATTAATACAGCCCGAGCAGCTCAACAATATGGAGTATCTTCCCGAGGATTATACGGTGTTCGGAATAGATGGGCTTAGCATAAAACATATAGTAGATGGTGAAGAGACAGTATTTTTTGCAACCTACAGGAGGGTAATAAGCTCGGAGGGCACGGTACATGAATATCCCGTTGAGGAAACGATTTATTTGAAGAAAATCGACGATTACTGGTATATTACAAAGAGTGTGAGGAATGTAAAAGAGAAGCAATAGCGATTCCCTGCATCTCAATGGAGACAGCATGAAGAGGTACATTCTATTTTCCATCGCACTGGCGGGCCTTGTTGCCCTTGCCCACACCTCAGCCCACGGTATGGGGAAGCTCAGGAGAAAGCCTGTTGAGCTTACGTTCTGGCACAGCATGAGCATCTACCAGGGAAACACCCTTGAGAACCTTGTACAGGAGTACAATAAATCCAGTGAAAGGGTAAGAATCAACAGCACATTCCAGGGGCTTTACGACGAGATGAAAATGAAATTGATCAACGCATCGAAATCCAATAATCTGCCCGACATAGCGCAGGTCGCGATCGAGTATCTGGACGTGTTTACCCGTGACGGAGCTATAGAGCCTCTGACAGATTTCATTTCCGAAGAAGATAGAGCAGACATAATGAGCCAGTTCTGGAGTGGAGTAACGAGGGACCGGGAAATATACGCCTTCCCTTTCAACATGAGCGTGCAGGTTCTGTACTACAACAGGGATGCATTCAGAAAAGCCGGTTTGGACCCGGAGAGGCCTCCAAAAACGTGGGCTGAGGTGGTCGAGTATGGAAAAGTCCTGACAAAAGACTACGATAACAACGGTACAATCGATCAGTGGGGGATACAGATATCCCTGGAAGGCTTGTTCGGATTCACGCCCCTCATAAGGCAGGTTGGGGGGGAATTTTTGAACGAGAGCAGGACCAGGGCTCTCTTCAACAACGAAGCAGGGCGGAAGGTCATGCAGATGTTGCTTGACATGGCGTACAGGTATCGCATAATGCCCTACCACTGGACTCTCTTCGAGGGGGCAAATGCATTCCTTGAGGGCAAGATTGTCATGGGCCCCATCACCTGTGCGGCAATTAAATTCGCCGAAGAAAACCTCCCCTGGGAGCTTGGAATTGCGCCGCTCCCATACATAGAAAACAAGTCAGTTCTCCTCGGAGGGGCGGGGGTGGTGGTTTTCACGCGGTCCGCACAGCGAAGGAGAGCTGCTCTGGATTTCATCAACTGGCTCGTGACAAAAGAGAACTGCATCCGATGGCACCAGGAGACAGGGTATCTGCCGCTCCGAAAATCTGCGATCGAAAGCATGGAATTGAGGAGCTTCCACAGGTTAAACCCGAACTACAGGGTTCCCGTTGACCAGCTCCCTTACTCCAGGCCGCCGGACTTCACTCCCTACCTCCCTCAGATTGACCAGATCATTCGATACGCTATAGAAGATATCATGATCAATAAAAACGACCCTGCACGCGTCCTTGACATTGCCGCCCACAAGGTGAACGAACTTCTCAAAGCAGAGGGAGCAGAATGAGGTGGCGTCTTTACCTCCTCTGGTTAACCGCATTTCCCATGGCTCTCTGCCGTGCTTCTGAAGCCGACGATACCTTTCTCCTTCAAAAAATATATATAGAAGGAAATACCGTCACCGACGAACGCTTCATAGAGAGGCACCTGACATTAGAGGAGGGAAAGGTATACGAGCTTGACGATTTAATAGACGAGATGAACAGGAGCAGGAAAAATATCGAAAAAACAGGCCTCTTCTCAAGCATCTTCTTTCACGATGAGATTGATGAATCCTCATCTTATGAATCTCCCCACACCCTGCTCACCATCTGGATCAAGCTTGTGGAGAGAAACTTCCTTTTCTTCGGACCGACGGGATATCTTGGTTTTGAAGAGAAAAAATGGTATTCAGCCGTCTCACTCTACGCCCTCTACACAAATGTCTTTGGAAATGGCACCAGGTTCTACTCAGAATTCCCCCTGTTCCAGAACAGGGGAATAGTACTAGAACAGAGTGGAAATACCGGAGGGCTCTCATACAGGGTGGGATTCGAATACCGGGATGACTACTTCCTGGAAGAAAGAAACTGGACGGTGCTGACGGGGATAGGATTTACATTAAAAGAACACCTCTCTGCGGGAATGAATCTCCATTTCCATAATGCAGAAGCAAAAGCTTCACAAGCGTCCTTTACCACGGTTTTTGTCTCTCCTTACCTTGAAAGTGGCTTTCATAAACGCTACTCACCGAAGATGAAGAGATGGCACTATGCACATCTGGAGCCATTTCTTGGTTATAATTTTACAGGCCCCTCCGGCGAGGCTGATTCCACGTTCTTCGGTGTAGAGGGTGGGTTTCATCGCTACTACGATCTACTCCTCAAGATCGTGTATGCGGTAAGGGTGGAAGCATTTGCAGGAGGTGGTGAGTTCCCGAAAAAATACCTTTTTTACTCCAGTGTGCGGGGCACACTCTTTCCCGAGCACAGCGGGAATTACCTCCTCTCAGTCACCAACGAGCTGTCTATACCCCTTCCTACGAATCCCCGATACGTTTTCGTACCTTTTCTTGATGCGAACCTGATCGCAGATGGTAAGCCTGATTTTCTTTTTGGAGGGGGAATTGGTTTCAGCTGGTACACCCGTTATCAGGATCCACTCAGTATCGATGTCGCCTTCGGGAAAGGCATCATGGTCAATTTTCGTGGCAGTATACAGTAATCCATATGAAAAAATCAGGGAATAAATCCACACAAGCGTATAAAGAAACAAACACCCGGATCAGTGGCGCCGGAAAACCCGCCAGAGGCGACCCCGCAGCATGGAGAAGATTGATTTTT
Organism: uncultured Spirochaetota bacterium; assembly: GCA_964584875.1. GTDB lineage: Bacteria > Spirochaetota > B62-G9 > B62-G9 > DRHN01 > CAZPCG01. The sequence goes on along the minus strand of CAZPCG010000006.1, from coordinate 118 downwards.
TTCATGTTACCTACCTACATCATACTCCTCATATTCACCATGGTGCCCATCTTTTTTGCCTTTTACATCAGCTTTAACAAATGGAACCTTCTCGGAAGCATGAAGTATGTTGGGCTGT
>CAZPCG010000005.1:0-19108 GCA_964584875.1 uncultured Spirochaetota bacterium | reverse complement strand
CACTCCACCCCTCCCTCCCATGAGACTTGTTCCCCCGATAACCACTGATGCGATCACATCGAGCTCATAACCGGTCCCCGCGATCGGCTCTCCTGCATTGAGTCTCGATGTGAGCACAATCGCTCCCAATGCAGAGGTCAACCCTGATACAACGTAAGTGAACATCTTATAGTTATCCGAATTAATGCCGGAAAGTCGCACGGCTTCTTCATTTCCCCCTATCGCATAGATATATTTCCCCACCTTTGTATTGTGCAGCACGACCGAAGCGAGGAGCAGCGTGAAAAGAAAAATAATTATAGGCAGGGGGAGTTTTAGTAGGTATCCCGCACCGATGTACCGAAAACCTCTCCCAAATCCGCTGATAGGATAACCCCCTGCATAAATGAGTGCCAACCCCCGTGCAATACTCATCATCCCCAGGGTAACAACAAAGGGAGTAACCCTGCCCTTGGCAATGAGTGCTCCATTCACAAGCCCGACAATACTGCCGATACCCAATGTGGCGGCAACGATAAAAAAAAGAGACCACCCTGCATGTTCAAAACCAGCACATAAAACCCCCGTGAGAGCGAGTATCGAGCCCACAGAAAGGTCGATGCCCGAAGTCAGAATGACAAAGGTCATGCCGACAGCCATGATACCATGAATAGATGTCTGCCGTAATATGTTCAATAAATTTGTTACGGTGAGAAAGGCCGGTGACAGGAGAGAAAGGGCAATCCCCACTATGAGAAAACCAACCAGTATCCCGTATTTTCTCATAATGAGAGAAAAAAAATTATTCATCCATTTCTCCAAGCAGGTCCTTTTCGGATAATACGGCTGTTCTGGATTCTACATAAACATTGCTCGTACTACTTCATCCTTGTTTGTTTTTGCGGTTTCCTTTACATCAACTTTTTGCCCGTGCTTCAACACAAAAATTCTGTCCGAAACGGCGAATACATCATCCAGTCTATGAGAGATAAATATAATGGATATGCCTTGATGCTTTAAGCGTACGGTAAGCTCAAGCACTTTATCTATTTCGACCAACGCGAGATTAGCCGTTGGTTCGTCCATTATCACGAGCTTTGGATTAAAACTGACAGCCTTTCCTATGGCCACAGCTTGTTGTTGACCTCCTGAAAGCCTGCTGACGTTTATTCGAGGATTTTCAATATCTATTTTCAGCCTGTGCAGCACACGGACTGCTTCCTTTTCCATCTTTCTCTTTTTGAGAAAAGTGAAAAAACTCCCTGTGGTGATCTCTCTCCCCAAAAACAAATTGGAAGGGACGTCCAGGTTCGGACATAGTGCGAAGTTCTGGTAGATCATTTCAATTCCAAGCTGTTTTGAGATATGAGGACTGGTAATAAACACCTCTCTGCCTTCAAAGAATATTCTTCCCCGCTCGGCGTGATACGCGCCGGATAAAATTTTCATAAGAGTTGATTTTCCTGCAGCGTTATCACCAACCAAACCTAAGCACTCGCCTCTCCGGAGCTCGAGATTCACATCGGTGATGGCTTTTATCCCTCCAAAAGATTTATGTATATTCCTCATCTCGAGGATATAATCGTTTTCCACCGTCCCATTCCGTTTTCAGGAAATAATATCGAGTAGGAGAAGAGCTCTCGTCCTCCGCACCTGAAGTAATTAGCCCACGCTAGAAGTAAGGCTCTTAGCTCCTCTTCTATCAATCGCTTCACACACCCTCAAGTAGGTGAGCCCTCCCGGGCGCACTAAGACAAATGGGCTGATGCCTTCATCGGTATCAGCCCATTGGCGTTCCATCAGGAATAATCACTCAACCTTATGCTCAGCATCGTCTAGATTATCAATTGAGATCGCTACCGGAGTGATATACACTTCTTTCGATGGTGGCTTTTTCCCCTCTCTTATGTAATCCACCAGGTACTTCAAGCTCTCCCTTGCCTGTTTGCCGGGAAATTGCTCCACGGTCGCATTCAATCTTCCCTCTTTGATATACGTGAGGGCGTCGGGTATCGCATCATATCCTACTAACACAATTTTGGAAGTATCGATGCCAGCTGCCTCTATCGCTTCGACGGATCCAAGTATCATTTCATCATTTGCTGCAAATGCTCCCTGAAAATTCTTGTAAACCTGAAGAAGATTTTCCATTACTCTCTGGCCCTCGGCCCTCTCAAATTTCGCCGTCTGACTGACCAGTATTTTTATATTCGAGGTTGCAATTACCTCATCAAACCCAGCCTTTCTATCAATCGCGGGGGAGGCGCCTGGTGTACCCTCCAGCTCTAATACATTACCTTTTCCCCCAAGTGCTTTTATAAGGTACCGGGCTGCGACTCTTCCTCCTTCCACGTTATCAGCGCCAACATGAACAAGAACATCACCACCAGCTACTTTTCTGTCTACCGTTGCTACGGGAACTTTGGCTCTGTTAAGAGACTCAACCGCTGGGACGAGGGCATCGGTACCGATCGGTGACATCAGTACACCATCGACGCCTTTTGAAATGAAGTCTTCAACAATGGACATCTGTTTTGCAGCAACGTTTTCCGCATCGATAGCGATCACCTCAACGCCGAGTTTTTTAGCTTCATCCATGACGTTTCGTTGCAGGTAGACAAAGAAAGGGTGGGCCAGAGATGGAAGGGTCAATCCGATCACAATTTTCTCTTTTTCCTTTTTTTTTGCTCCGCCTGCAAAAACAGCAGCTGGAATGAGAAGCATGAAGATTATCACAAGAATCATTACTTTCCTCATCTTTTTTCTCCTCCTTACTGAGATAATTTTAGGTCTTCTCAAAAGTTATAGCTTACGTGAGTTGGTACTCTCGATAGGACCCTATTTCATACTACAGGGATAACTTCATTGCGTCAAGTAATTTAGTTAATTCTCAGACATTCTGAAACCTTACCCTGCATGAGCCGGCAGGAAATCGTGTTGTTGTACCAAATTTACGTTTGCGGTTAATAAATTGGGAAATTGCAGATCAGCTAGAAGCGGTTAACGGAACTGCAGCATTAAAATAAACCGAGCTGGTCTTTCTCCTGCTGCTGCTTGCGGAGCTTTTTCTCAAGCCGCCTGGCCTGGTATTCATTTCCAAGCCTCTGCCATATATCAAGGGCCGCCTGGTATTCCTTCATCCTTTCGTACACCCGGGCGATTTCCCGCGCATCCTGGATGCGTTGAAAACACCGCAAAGCCTCTTCATAGTTTTTCGCGTCCCTGTACACCCTTCCTGCCGACCTGAAATCTCCCACCTTCTCATACGCCCCGGCTTCTGCAAGTACATCCTTATTGATCCGGGCAACCCACGCCGCCCTGTTAATATTGTTAGCCCTGAGATGGTAATCGACAGCCCTTCGGTAGGAATTGCTGCTCCTCTCAAATAGTTCGAGGTTCTCTGGCCCGGGCTGAAAGCCTGCCACAATCTCCTCGAATTTCTGCCTGTCATGGAAATAGTAGTAGCAGGCCATAAGGCCGGGGTCATTGGTAAGCTCCCCCTTTTTCCATACGGATGTGAGAAATGTTGAAAATTTTTTGGGAAGCTTTTTCCCTGAAGGGTAATGGTACTTCCAGCTCAGAACTTTGAAGAGGGCATTATAGTTGTTCAGCTCAAGCGCAAGGTCGAGGAAGGCTTTTGGAAAGGGGTCCCTTGCGCCGAAGTAGTAGATATTCGAAATTTTAGTGGCAAGATCGTTGATATAAGAGACCGTTTCTTCGTCCCTGTGGGATTTCAGGCATGTCTCCATGAGCTTCACACCGAGGTCCAGCTTGCGGTATTTCACATCGTAGTAAAGGTGCCTCCCTTCAAACAGCTCACCGGAGATTTGTCTTAAGAATTCCGGCGAAACCTCAATGCTGGGCTTTTCCTCTATGTAATCCTCCACCTCGTTGAACATGTCGTTTTCCAGAAAATACCCGAGCGCTTCATCATCCCTGTCAAGCTTCAGGTATGCTTCATAGATTCCCTCGGGAAATCCTATTGCCCTGTATCTCCTGAGCGCTTTCTCATATTTACCTCTTTTATAATTGTCAGAAGCCTCTAAGAAGAGCTTATCGGCTCGTTTTTTATCGTACATTCTGTTCTGATGGATATGCTTCTCAAACATCCCCTCGATGAGCCCATCGTTTTGAGTATTTTCAGCTCTTTCAAGCTCCACAGCGGCCTGGTAGTAATCTCCCATTCTGACGTAGCATTCCGATAACCTCACAGGATCGCCGATCTTCTCAAACTCTTTCACTGCGAGTTCCAGGCGGCCGTTCTGGAGATAGATGGGTCCAGATCGGTCGTACATCCCCAGGGCTGAATACCTGAGGGCGGAACGGAGGAGCTTTCGACCCCTGTGAAGTTCTTCTGCCTCTTGCGCAAGCACCCTGCGGTTTTCCTCAGAGCCACGGGCAAACTTCGCAAAGTACTCAACTGCCCTTTCCGTGGCCCTTGCCTTCTCATGGATCATTCCGATGGATCGGTAGTCATTGAGTTTCTCGTAGCAGTTGATGAGAGCTTCGGTATTTTTTAGTTTTTTATAGAGTCCGGCAGCTCTCTGGTAATTTCCTGCTTTGAATTGGAGGGATGCTTCCTTCTCATGCATCCTGAGCTTTTTGTACAGGGAACAGGCCTCTTCAATCCTACCGGCCTGTTCAAACTTCGAGGCAGCCTCTTCATAGCGTTTTTTCGACAGGTAGTACTCAGCAATACTGAGATTGTTTTGGGCCCGCTCCCAGTTCTTCAGGGCGTTTGCATAGTCTCCCCGTTTCTCCCACTCAAAAGCCGCCCTGTTATAGTCTCCTTCCTTTTCATAAATACCGATCCTGCATAGCTGGGCCCGCTCACTGTCTCCAAGCTTTTCCCAGAGAGTCAGGGCCTTTTCACACATTTCGGCCCTTTCAAAGTTGACAGCAGCACGCTCGGTGTGCCCGTGTTTTTCAAAAAGTTCCGCAGCTTTTTCATGTTCCTTTTTCCTTTCGAGCACAAAGGCTTCGGCGGTTTCGGCCATTGCGATGTTTCCAGAATTCCTGAAGCATTCGATCGCTGCAGAATAGTACTCTCTCTCGTAAAAGTACTGACCCTGTTCCTCCCACTCCGACGGTGAAGAAACCCTCTGCCAGATCCTTTGAAGGTCATCCCGCCGATCTGTGCGGTAGAGCCTGTCCGCGAGGGCATCGACTTCCCAGACGTCCGAAGGCCCCTCCCCATCGTATATGATGAGGGTGTTTCGAGCCCGGGTCACCGCTACGTAGAGCAGGTTGATCTCATGCTTGATGTGGGGGTAGTGGCTCCGGTCGAAGTTGTGCTCGCTCTTTATCTTTCTCCAGATCCCTGCGGCTTTTTCATCCTGGGAAAAGTGCCACAGGCATACAGTGTCGAACTCAAGCCCCTTTGCCTCGCTGATGGTGAACACAAGCTCTGTGTTCAGGAGTTTTTTCAACCTTTCCCCCTCTGAGGCGGTTCTCACAAGGATGATCTGGCCTGCGCCTGTGATCCTGATTTTACGGAGGAACTCATCCTCTTTTATGCCGTATATTAGAAAGGGGGGCTTCCCGTTGAATTTCCATTCCTCACGGAGCTCCGAGCCTGACAGCCCCACCAACCGCTGCTTCAGGTCGAGGAGCGCATTTCCGAGCTTCACGATGTTTCCCACACACCTGAAGTTGAGGTTGAGGCTTATCACCCCGGGGACCCGCATGTCTCTCTCGTAGAACTTGTCCTTCACCTCCTCCCAGCGAAACCCGCTGGGGTTGATGATCTGCTTCGTGTCCCCCGCCAGAAGCAGGTTACGGCAGGATTTGACTAGTCTGAAAACAAGCGCTAGCTGAATATCGCACAGGTCCTGCACTTCATCGCAGACCACGAGGTCGTAAAGGAAAGGTTCGGGAGAAGCGGTTAAAACCTTCAGGGCCCGTCTGGCAAGATCAATTTCATCCCACAACCCCTGCTCATCGAGCCTGCTCTGGTAGTATTGTGCAATCGAATATATGTCCTTTCTGTCGAACAAAAAGTTTGGCGCCCTCTTTTTTCCCAGCATCTGGTATTCTTCGAAGCTTAGCAGGGGATAGGAAAAGCTGTGGGCCTTTTTTTCGATGATCTTCAAAAGCTCATGGAGGAGGAAAGAGGCATCCCCCCCTGCGCCTGCTGCACCCGATTCGACATCCCGGATGAACTCGTCGAAGGAGGAGTAGCGGGTTTTGTTCTCGAGCGCTCTCTGGATTTTTTCCATAAACCCGAAGTTCTTGAGCCCGAGGAGATAATCCCTGAGCTCACCAAGGGCGCCCTGTGAAATTCCTTCGGAAAGCCAGTTTGAGAGGAGAGTTTTGTATCGCTGGGCGTTCAGGGGAGGCTTTGCGCCCTTTATGATTGAGCGTATCTCCTCCCACACGAGCTCGGTGTCATACTTCCTGTACAGGCTGTGGCTGGAAAAGATGGTTTCAAACTCCCTGAGGCGCACTTCCCTGCCTGCATCAAGCTGCTTCCCGGAGGTACTGATAATCTCAATCATCAAATCCCGGAGGATGTAGAAATCCGGTTGTGAAACGCTTTTTTCAAGATCTGTATGCAGCACCAGGCCGTCGTAGATACGACGGGAGAAACGCTTGAGGTAGGGGCTGCAGGTGAGAAAGAGGCACTTTTTGTCGGCAAACTCCCTCCGGAGCAGGTAGTACACGGCGATTGTCGTTTTACCACTTCCTGCAGTTCCGGAGAGCAGCACGGGGGGCTCCAACTCGAGTACCTTTTTCTGCTCTGATGTGAGAAAGAGGTACATCTCCAGGTTATCACTACCTCCAGAAATTAAAAGCCTCCGCCACTCCCCATCGGTGAGCACCAGCCACTTCTGGGGTCCGTGGTCATCCGGGGCTTTTTCTTCTATATCCTCCTGGCTGTAGTAGACGCGGTCGAGATCGTCGATGACAACATCGGGCAGCTCTTCCTCATCAGGGCTTTCAAACTGTAGGAAAGGGGTGTTTGCCGGAAGTATCACCTGCGCCGTGTTTCCCACATCGTCATGCCTCACAATTCCCCAGAGGTAGATCGCCGTGTGTTCACCGTGCCTTCCGAGGGTGAAGAGCATCCTCTGGTCCTTCGACAGTCGTGCCTCGAAGATGACCTTATTCGAAACCCCCCTGAGCTTTTTAACCCGCACCCCCGCATCCCATATCCCGTTTTCAAGAAACTCGAACTTCTCCCTGAGTCGCCTTTTCTCCTGAGAAGGAAAGCTGAGGATGTGCTCCTTGAGTGTGTTATTCAAAAGCAGGATGTAGCCCGCTCTTTCCATGGGAAGTAATATAACAATGAAATGTGGTTCGGTAAAACTGGATTGATTATTATATAGAAAAAAAGATGGAAATTTAAGAGCGAAATCACAAAAAAAGTATGCGTGCCACCTGGTCTGACATTACTCTTTATGGAGGAATTGGATAATTGTAATAAACTATGGTTCATCGATCCAGGTACTCATTTTCCACTATGACCCACTATGACCCAAAAAATTTATTATTCGGAAAAAAGGGGTGGATTCAGACATGAGCAGCCAGATGAAGAAGCTTGAAGAGATATTCTGGGCCGGGGTAAAGGGCGTTGATCCTTATATGCTCGTTAAAAAACATCTGAGGGTTGCGAACGAAACCCTCACCATAGAAGCCCCGGGAAGCCCGCACTCATTTAACCTTGGCAGCTTCAAAAAGGTCCTCGTCTTTGGAGCAGGAAAGGCCTCGGCTCCCATGGCCAGAGCTGTGGAGGAAATAATAGGCGGCAGGATCGACGAGGGGGTTATTGCAGTAAAATACGGATACATCACTCCCCTGAAAAAGATCGAAACCATAGAAGCCGGACACCCGGTGCCGGACAAGGGCAGCCTGCAGGCCGCAGAGAGGATTGTGGAGCTGGCAAGCGAGGCGGATGAGCGGACTCTCATAGTAGGCCTCATATCTGGCGGCGGTTCTGCCCTTCTCACCCGGCCGCTTGTGTGGGAAACGGGCCAGGGGCCCCTGCGGCTCGGGCTTGAGGAGCTTCGGGAAACTACCTCTGTGCTTCTCGCGTCGGGGGCTAACATCGGGGAGATGAACTGCATCCGCAAGCATCTCTCTTCAATAAAGGGAGGGAGGCTTGCAAAGCTCTCGTACCCCGCTACCCAGATCAACCTGATTCTCTCCGATGTAGTAGGCGACAGGCTTGACACCATCGCATCGGGGCTGACAACATGGGATGAAACAACCTACAGCGATGCCTGGGCCATACTGGAGAAGTACGGCATTCAGGGAATGGTTCCTGAGAATGTGCTGAGAATACTTAAGGCAGGAATGCAGGGTTTGATCCCTGAAACACCAAAAAGGGACGACCCTCTTTTCTTAAAAGTGCGAAATGTTCTCATCGGGACAAACTACATGGCCCTGTCCGCCGCAGCCGAAAAGGCCAGGGGTCTCGGCTACACAACCTCCATCCTCTCATCATGGCTCACCGGAGAGGCACGGGAGGCGGCAAAGGTACTCGCTGGAATTGCAAAGGATGTTAGCCGCTACGAGCTTTTTACTAAAAAACCTTGCTGCATCATAGGGGGCGGGGAAACAACAGTAACACTTACAGGTGATGGAAGGGGGGGCAGGAACCAGGAGCTTGCTCTATCCTTTCTGATTGAGCTGGAAACATCCCAGGATGGTGCTGGAGACCCGGGAATCCACATGCTTTCGGCTTCAACCGACGGGAGCGATGGTCCAACCGATGCAGCGGGTGCTTTCGCAACATGGGATCTGTTGCAAAAGAGCAAAGATCTGGGGCTTGACCCGGGATTATATCTAAGAAAAAACGATTCCTACACCTTTTTTGAAAAGATCGGTGGCCTCTTGAAAACTGGTCCCACGAACACGAACGTATGCGATCTCCACATCATCCTGGTGGTGTGATGAGCGACTTCATATAATTGAAGAAATCAACTGCATTAGCTCCAAGACCGTAGGTGTAGACGTAATTCGTGGCTATCTTCGTTGCCACAATAGCGTTGAGGTAGTCCGGAGGCACTCTCTCAATTATCCTATCTATCCCTACAAGCTCCAGGAGCGGCTTTGGAGTATACTCCAGGAGCACCTTCTTCTTTAACACCTCGTTCTTCGGCAGATCGGAGGCATTCACCGCATCCGTTACATCGTTTATCATCTTGCTCACCATGTTGCTCAGGGTTGTGAAAGACAGGCTCCTCGTCTCATGCTCACGCCAAAGAAGGTCAAATTCGAGGCGGGCATTCCGCCTGATTGTTGCCAGTGTCTCAGCTACATAGGCCTTGCGGAATGCCGATGGCTCACCATCCTTCACCATCATATGCCTTTCATACTCCTCATCGCTGAGTGCAAGGGAGGCATACACCTCCAGTGAGGATGAGGTTACCCCCCCTTTGTTTGCCGAGGCATCCTTGATGACGAGAATTCCGTGCTCCTCAAGCCTGAGCCTGGCCTCCTCGGTGATGAAGAGGTTAGCGCCCTCGACGATTATCCTGAACTTTGGATTCCCCTTCTCATCAAGCAGCTTATCCCAGTTGTTGATGTTGATGGCAGAGGGCCGACCGCCGCAGGGGACGAAGAGATCAGCCCTGGCAAGGGGGTGCAGGTGGAACTTGTTTCTGAAGTCTTCCCCTCCACCTGTCTGTATCTTTGTAATCTGCTCTTCTTTAAGGTTCAGCTTCTCAAGAACCGCAAGCACATACTCATGAATTCCAGCGGTTGTCATCCCGAACTGGTCGTGGGGGATTCCCCCTATCTCGGGGCTTTTGCCCGTGGTGGAAGCTCTCCAGAAGGGATACTTCCTCCTCTTTGCATAGAGGGCAGCCCAGTTCATGAGATGGGCGGTCCTCTCATCGGGCCCCAGAAAGATGATCTCATCCCTGCCGTAGAGATCGAGCACCTACTCGTTGGGCATGATGAGGTCCACAAGTCCATCTATATAGCTCTTGAATGTCCGTAAGGTGACGGAAACGCACCTCTGTCGTAAGGCCGTTATCTATTTGCGCCAACGATCAGCAGATACTGGGATCAAGGGAACTTTGAGTGTGTACGAGCTGAAGATCCTCCGAAAGAGGTTGATAGAAGGGATGCAGGCGAAAGCAGCACGGGGCGAGTTCCGAAGGAAGCTGCCGCCTGGATATAAATGGGATGATACGGGTAGAATCGTTAAGGATCCCGACCAAATCGAGCGCAGTCATGAAGGTTCAATTAAATGGTGACGATGAGATTTCACGAGTTCTTACCAAACTGGGCCGCAAAACGGCTACCGGCAAACGCTGGAGTGAGTTCAGGGTCGGAACCATACGGGGCAAATACTCCATCGGGGGGCACATCCACACAGTAGAAGATCCCGAGATACTCACACTGGGCCAGGCAGCGAAGTACCTGGGAGTAAGCCAGACCGCGATCAAACGGCTGGTCGCAGGCGGAATTTTGGAAAAAAGACAGGTAGTACCTTGGGCTCCATGGGAGATTAGCAGAAGCGATCTGGATTCCGACCGAATCCGGAGGATAGTTGCAATCCTCCGTGAGAAAGGTAGATTGAGGATTTAGGGGGTAGATCCAGAGAATCAGAAACGGTTGTTTTCCGACAGGTAATTTGTGCTAGTGCCGATGAAAGGTGGTGTGGTAACTATTTATTATAAGGAAAATGCTTATGCATTTGACTCCTAATAAGATCGGCGATATATTCTTGGGCGGGTGGATAAATGCCCAAGAAATACAAAGAGCGTAGTTTGATAGAGTTCCAAAAGGAATTTCCAGATAACGAAGCTTGCGCAAAGCACCTTGCGGAACAGCGATGGCCAAACGGATTTGTTTGTCCTCAGTGTGGCCATAAGGAAGCTTGGTATCTGTCCAAAAGACATCTGTTTGACTGTAAGCTCTGTCGATGCCAGACCAGTGTGACAGCAGGAACGATTTTTCATGGGACCCGGACGCCTTTGGTCAAATGGTATTGGATGATCTATCATATGGCGATGAGCAAAGTTGGGGTATCGATAGCGGAGATAAAACGGCTGCTTGACATCAAGGAGTATAGAACCGCGTGGTTGATGGCTCACAAGATTCGCAAAGCAATGGCGGATAGAGATGCCGGATATAGTCTTGCGGGGTTGGTGGAGATGGATGAATCGTTTTTTGGACCCACGGGAACGAAGCGAGGACGAGGGAGCGAACGAAAGAGCACTGTTCTCTGCGCGATCTCTCTTTATCGAAACCGTCGAGGGGAGGAACATCCCGGTTTTGCCCATATGCAGGTGGTGGACAATGCTTCGGCGAGTACCATTGAGGCTTTTTTGCAGAGACTCGGATGCGGGTCCACAACCGATGAAAGGCAGGATCTTTTGAAGGCGATACGGACTGATGGATGGCGATCCTATGGAAGAGCGGCAAAAAACAGAGATACGTCTTATTACAAAGTCATCCTTCGAGATCCAAAAGCAGCAGGAAAGCTTCTCCCGTGGGTTCACCGCGTGATTTCCAATGCCAAAACCGTAATTCGAGGTGCTCACCGAGGTGTTTCTGAGAAGCATTTACAAGCGTACCTTTCCGAAATCTGTTATCGTTTCAACCGGCGATTTTGGGAAAAGGAGCTTTTCGATCGCCTTGTAAAAGCTTGTGTATCTATAGAAACGGTCACCCATGGCCGTCTCGTATCAGGGGACCTCATCAACCCAAAGAATTAGGAGTTAAATGCATAAGCATTTAAGGAATTATCTATCCTACAATATCAGTTCAAATGAATATTACCACGATAAGGAGTTTGCCATGTCAGGTATTATGAGACATCACGTAACCGGCTGCATTGCACGAACGTCTCAAGCAACAAAGGCCTGTAATCGTAGCGTTTCTCCCAATCCTCAGGCAGCCTCCTAATAGCAAGTGACAGCACTTTTGAAGCTAAGTCCTTCGAACGGACCCAGGGAAGGATGAGAAAACGAGCATTACTCCAATATCGGAGTAACTCTCGCGTGAGCTGCTGTGCTCAGAGGTGCTCTGGGGAAGGAGGGAAGAATGAGCAAGCCCAGCCGAAGTTCTCGTCGTGAAGCGATCAAAGAACAGATGAGGATTTTTCGATCCAAGCTGCCTGTGCTATTGAGGAGGCTTTCAGAAATACCTGACCCAAAAAACCCGGAGAAGATCAAACACAAGCTGACGGTGCTGATAATCTACGGGATTCTCACCTTTGTGTATCAGATGGCCTCAAGGCGGGAGGCGAATCAGGAGATGAGCCGCCCGGTATTCATGGAAAACCTCAAGCAGCTCTTCCCTGAATTAGAGACCCTGCCCCATCATGACACACTGATGCGTCTGCTGTCCAGGATTGAGGTTGAGCAAATTGAGGCTGCCCATTTTGAGATGGTCCGAAAATTAATCCGCAAAAAGAAGTTTGCCCGTTATCTGATTGAGCATTGAGTTATTGAACTATGAAGAGGGTGATACGGATGAGAACAGATATGAGGGGCTGGGGAAGCTTGTGAAAAACAACCATGGCTTTTCCTACAATTGGAATGCCATAAGAGGTGTAGAACTATGGTGCTTCAGGACTGGAGTAGTTACTTTATTCTTGACAAAATAGCCTCTTCCGTGTATCATGTATGTGAGAGAAGGGGTGTTTTCCGTCGATAAAAACATTCGAGAGAATTGTGCGGGAGTGCCGTAAGTTTTTCTCGGGTAGTTATGAATATTGGCAAAATCCATTATATAAAATCCTACCACCATAATAATTAACGGCGTGTGAATCATCGGCTATCTCAGCTTGGCGCGGCGTGTACCGATGCATGCCAGCCAGGTGGACGCTATCAATCTGTACAACCTCATCGAGGATTACGGGGACAAGAACCGGAGAGCTCGTCCTCGAAATCAAGGATGAGATCATAAGGAGCTGTCTACTAACAGACGGCGACGCGCTGATCAACGAACGGATGAAGGAGGCTTACGCATCATGATTACCGCGGAGATCTACTTGGTTTTTGTGCTGATGCTCGCGATCTTTCTCGGCTTCGAGGTGATCTCGAAGGTACCTTCGCAGCTGCATACGCCCCTGATGTCGGGGTCCAACGCCATTTCTGGGATTACGCTCATCGGCGCGCTCACGGCCGCAGGAGCGGGGGCAGCTGGTTGGATAATCATCACGCTCGGAACGGCGGCCGTGGCCTTCGCCACCATCAACGTGGTCGGGGGCTACTTGGTCACGGATCGGATGCTCGCAATGTTCAAGCGGAAGGAGTAGCGCCGTGGCTCTCGTCGTCAACCTGGCATACGTCGTGGCGGCGGTGCTCTTCATCTTCGGGCTTAAGATGCTGAGCTCGCCGCGTACAGCGAGAATGGGCAACGTAATCTCCGGGTTAGGGATGCTCATCGCCGTGGTGTTCACGCTCCTTCAGCGAGAGATTGTTGACTTCAAGTGGATCGGTATAGGCCTCTTCGTGGGCTCGATCATCGGGCTCTTCGCCGCGCGATTGGTGGCCATGACGGCCATGCCGCAGATGGTGGGGCTGTTCAACGGCTTCGGCGGAATCGCGAGCCTGCTGGTAGGGTGGGCGGTCTATCATATGAACCCCCAGATCGGAGCCTATCAGGTCGTGACGATTTTCCTCTCGGTGCTGATCGGTGGGGTCACGTTCTCCGGAAGCTTCATCGCCTTTGCCAAGCTGGCCGAAATCATGGTCGGGAAACCGATCATCTATCGGGGGCAGCAGTTTATCAACATCCTCGTACTTGCTGGGGCCGTTGCGGCGGGCGTTCTATTCGGCATGAATCCCGCGGCGGATTACCTCTACTTTTTGATCTTGGTAGGCCTCTCATTGCTCTTCGGCGTGCTCTTCGTCATCCCGATAGGCGGTGCGGACATGCCCGTCGCCATCTCGCTCCTGAACGCGTTCTCCGGCCTAGCCGCCTGCGCAGCGGGCTTCGTTATTCTGAACAACCTTTTAATCGTGGCTGGCGCCCTCGTCGGGGCCAGCGGCTTCATCCTCACCAACATCATGTGCAAGGCCATGAACCGATCCCTACCCAACGTTCTTTTCAGCGGCTTTGGAGCAGTGGTGAAGGGACCCAGCTTAGCAAAGGCAGGTGAAGCCAAGCCCATCAGCGTGGAGGACGCCTTCCTGATCCTTGAAGCGGCCAGTTCGGTCGCGGTGGTACCCGGCTACGGCCTTGCGGTGGCCCAGGCTCAGCATGCGGCGCGGGAGCTCGGTCAGATCCTGGAAGCCAACGGTGCGGAGGTGCGCTACGCCATCCACCCCGTCGCCGGCCGCATGCCGGGGCATATGAACGTGCTGCTCGCCGAGGCCAAAGTGCCCTACGAGCAGCTCGTCGAGATGGAGGCGATCAACCCGATAATGGCCACGGTCGACGTGGCCCTCGTGATCGGCGCCAACGACGTAGTCAACCCGGCGGCGCGCGAGGACAAGGGAAGCCCCCTATACGGAATGCCAATTATCAATGTCGATGAGGCAAAGACCGTTATCGTGCTCAAACGGTCCCTCAACCCGGGATTTGCCGGCGTCGATAACCCGCTCTTCTACAAGAACAATACCCGGATGCTGTTTGGAGATGCCAAGGCTACCGTCCAGGCTCTGGTGGCCGAGTTCAAGAAGATCGATTGATATGGGCCCGCGCGACAAGTGCACTTTCGTTTCGGCTGTCTTTCGCGGACGCCGCAGACGGACCTCACCGATGTGGGACGATCAAACATTCTCGTTTCTTCTCCCGCTGGTAACCGCGCTCTTGTGGTAGTGCAGGAAGTCGGTCTTTTTGTTGACGTTCACGTACCAGTCTTCTCTTATTGCCTGCAATAATCAAAGATTATGAAAACATATTTTCAGGAGAGCTTCGTCTGAAGAAAGCTGAAAACGTCGTAAGTGAAAATCTATTTTGAGGGGTAGGAATTGCTCGAGTTGCTTAGCGCTCTTTCGCATTGCTTCAGGAGAATGTGATTCCATGGTATTGTGTTGCTTTTCTCATAAAGAGGGTTCTCCACGCCGGAATAACCGAGCCGGGCGTCCAGTTTGCAACCGGTACGTTCTTGGATAGGCAAGCGATCGACATACCGAAGCCGGGGATGACAATTACTTTGCCAGCGTTTATAACTGCGGAGATCGCTCTTTCCAACGATACGTATGGAAAATATTGTTCCGAATGATGCTGAAAGAACTATAAGCACGATCACTTAATAGCGTATTGCGGTCGCACCAAATTTGCAATACCTCAACTCTAGATCTGGATCGTTAAAGCTCTCCAAACGCTTTCAGCGTGCTCTTGTGGACGATTTTCCCCTCGTGCGTGACTAGTGAACTTTGAACGATATCGTCATCCAGGTCCAACACGCATACGCCCTTTTTGAACAGGTTCTCAACGTAATAGTACATATTATCCACGTACAGCCACGACGCATGCACGGGGACTGAACCCGGGATGTTCTTAGTTCCACAGATAAACACATCGTGCTTGACCGTGTCTTTGCCAGGATCGGTTAGTGCGCAGTTTCCACCCTGGTCTATCGAAACGTCGACAATTGAGGAACCAGGTTTCATTCCGACCACCATCGATTCGGTTATGAGAATAGGAGCCACTTCGCCGGGAACGAGCGCGCTTAGCACAATAATATCCGCTTCCGCGACAGCACGTTCGATTCCGCTTCTCTCTTTGACCAGCCATTCCTCCGGTAGCGATCTCGCATACCCCCCATCGGCTACAGCAAGCTCAGCGGGCACTTCAAAGCCCGCAACTTTCGCACCGAGGCTCTTCGCCTCTTCTCGTGCTTCAGGCCTAATGTCGACTGCCTTGATTACGCCTCCGAGCCGCTTCGCAGTCGCTATTGCTTGAAGGCCAACAACGCCGGTTCCAATTATAAGCACATTTGCAGGTTTTATCATTCCGATGGCTGTACCGACCATCGGAACAAACTTGGGTAAACGTACCGCGGCTATAAGAACTGCCTTGTAGCCGGTGATCGTGCTCATCGAGGTAAGGGCGTCCATCCGCTGCGCTCTCGAAGTTCTCGGTATACAATCCATCGAGAACGCCGTGATGTTCTTGTCACGAAGCTTTTTTACCATACCTTTATTGTCCGGTGCTGCAGGATGAAGGAATGTTATTAGAATTTGCTTTTCCCTCAGAAGCTCTACCTCGTGCCTGCCATTCTTCTCATCGAAAACCGGTTCTTTGACTTTCAGGATGATGTCAGCTTTCTCAAAAACAGTTTTCGCGTCAGGAGCGATCTGTGCGCCTGCTTTTTCATATTCACTGTCGATGTGATAAACTCCCGCGCCGGCGTTGGTCTCGACGATCACATCGAAACCGAGCTTCTTGTATTTCGCCACGGTTTCAGGTATTGCAGCCACCCTGTTTTCATTAATCATGATTTCCTTAGGTATTCCGATTATCATCGCAAAACCTCCTTTTCTTTAGTCACAAACCCAAGCTGTAAAATATTAAATTGCGCTATCCATTCTTTATCTTCTTGATCGCATCGCGAATCGCATCGTGAAAAATCGGGGGCTGAGGGCTTTTAAGCAAATGCTCCATGCCGTCGAGCAACTTCATCGCATCCTCAAAGCTCACCTTCCCCCTCTTCCCGATGCTCCTTTTATTGTACACGGGCTTGGTAACCATGTAGAGACGGAGGTAGGAACCGCCTGTTTTGTGCTTCATCCGGTAGCTCTCAAGCCTGAAGAGGGGGTACTTTTCCTCAATCCTCCGTTCGATCTCTTCGGTTTTAGAGGACTGATCCTCAACGATGTATACCGCCTTGTCATCGTGCTCGGTGATAAGCTGTATCCCGACCCCCTCTCCGCCGTATCTGGAGACAAGCTCGGAAGCGCTGATGGCAACGAGATGCCTTGCAATATCATCTATACTCGTTGTCTTGAAGTAGTACTCGTCGATCCCCAGCTTCACGATGAACCGCTCTATCTCCTCCCTTGCCTTCTCCGGAGTCATATATCCGGTGCTGAGGATGAACTCCTCAAGCTTAACAAGGTCCTCCAGCTAGAGGCAGGACCGTTTCTGGATATCCTCTAGCCTGGGCATAGGGTACCCCCTTTGGGGCGATAAAATACACCTTAATTTCGCCGCTTTAAAATAATGCTTTGCAATACGTGACAATACTCATGAGTGGGAAAGGTAAGAAAAACCTTTCCGGGCTATGAGGCGCCTGATGTTACGAAGATAGTATACACTTCTAGTTATGTCAATATCAAACGGAGATTTTCCAGCGACTAACCGTGTCATTGCGAGCCCCGGTTGACAATGGGATTGCTTCGGCTTCGCCTCGCAATGAGCGTGAGCCGCATGCATAGCAGGCTCAGTCAATATACTAAACGGTGCGATATGCAACCGCATATCTAATCCTACCTGTGCGAGTCCGTGCTCGTACAGAAATCGCTGGTCGAAGGACAATGTCCATATGCAGCCAGTGCAGCCCAGTAATGGACTGTAACGAAGGGGCCAGCCAGCGACACCACGGGAGGCGTCACGATTCGGCCTTGGCGGTGTGCCACCCTCCTCATTGTGGCGAAGCACAGAGCCAGATGTTTAAGGCTCCTGCTATTGGATACACGGCTACCAATAGCAGACCGTCGGGGTGGTTGGTGGAGTCGCCTGTGGAAAATGGCCAGCTATGCAGACCGGTGAGAACCCACGCCGTCCCATAAGGGTAAAGGTGACCTATAAGTTGAAGACGAAGTGGTCACCCTATGCGGTGGAGGCGGAAAGGCCTCCTCAGGCAGCTCCGCCTTTGGGGTTCACAGCGTCCCCGGAGTAGGCCCGCTACAGTCGGACTGAAAGGGGGCACCGCAGAGAGAGAGGGAGGTGCCTCTGTCTCAGGGGGATAGTCAGCCTGGTGGTTGGAGTCGCTTAAGACTCTCCCGCTCCTTTTCCCGGGGAACCCACCAGTAGCTAAGAAACATCCCCGAACAGGCAGAAGGTGCTTACCCTCCAGTCAGTCGTTGCTGTAGAGGTCAGGCAGTATGGGCAAGAAGCGCAAGGTTCATTCCCTTACCGGCAGGATAACCCCTCAGCTTATGTACGACGCCTTTAAGGCTGTCAAGCGTAATCGAGGAGCCTGCGGGATTGATAAGGTCAGTATCCAGATGTATGAGCAACAACTGGAACAGAACCTTACCGCTCTTATGAAAGAGTTGAAAGGGAGAACGTATCAGCCCTCCCCTCTTCGCAGAGCCTATATCCCCAAAGGGAAGAACCAGCGTCGCCCGCTCGGCATTCCCGCGGTTCGCGACAGGGTAGCTCAGGAAGTGAATCGAAGACTTCTTGACCCTATCTTCGAGCGAAGGTTTCACGATGACTCCTATGGGTTCAGGAGAAAGCGCAACTGCCATAAGGCCGTTAAAAGAGCATTGAAGCTCTGTCAGGAGGGATTTATCTATGTCGTGGATGCCGACATTAAGGCATTCTTTGACACTATCCCCCACTGCCTTATCATGAAAGCAGTTGCCGAAGAAGTGGCAGATGGGAATATCCTGGGACTGGTCGAGAAATTCCTCAAGTCAGGCGTCATGGAGGACGGAAAGTTTATCCCTACAATAAAAGGGACGCCTCAAGGGGGAGTTGTCAGCCCCCTTATGGCGAATATCGTCCTCAACAAGCTGGATTGGCATCTCGAAGAGCAAGGCTATCGTTTTGTTCGATATGCCGATGACTTCGTCGTGCTGACCCGCACCAGAGCCGAGGCGGAAAAGGCACTGGAAGTGGTAAAGGATTTTCTCACCGCAGAGTTAGGCCTTGAGCTTAACCTGGAAAAGACGGAGATTACAACCTTTGGGAAAGGTTTTGATTTCCTCGGGTTTTCTCTTTCGTCTCAGTACGTGAGAATCCGTCCCAAGTCAGTGGAGAAATTCCAAGACAAAGTCAGGAGAATCACCATCCGCTCACATAATCTTGACCAGGAGGTCATTGAGAAACTCAACCGAGTGATACGCGGGACGGCGAACTACTTTGCTACGCCCTTCTCACATTGCCATCACCAGTTTCATCAACTGGATGAATGGGTTCGTCGGCGTTTGCGATGCATGAAGTACAAAAGCATCTCACGCAGACATAATCTGAGAATGCGTAATAAGCATATTCGCCGGCTCGGACTGCTGAGCCTGGTGGACTTTTGTCCTTCTGTCAAAGAGCA
>CAZPCG010000004.1:0-19770 GCA_964584875.1 uncultured Spirochaetota bacterium | reverse complement strand
GCTCTGAGGGCTTGCTTGATTGGCGTTAAACAATGCATACTTGAATTACCTCCATTTATAATGGTTTAAATCAACATATTTGTATGTAATTCCAATCATATGTCATTATAGCCGACCTTGCTGCTTGAGGCAGCAATAAAAGGCAATGAAAATGAATTTGGTGGAAAAAAGCGGGAGCGTAGAAAATTTGGTTGCATAAACTGGGGATTAGGGTAAGATATAGAGAAGAAGTCCGTTTATTTAATGGCAAATTACTTATGCACTCTATAGGTTAAGATAAATAGCCGTTGGCTATTTCCATAGGATTACACAACAAAAGGAGGAGCTGCCATGAAAAGGAGAGATTTTTATTTAGTGATTTTGTTTCTCACTGTGTTTTTCACCACATTCTGTCTATTTGCTGCAGGAGAGAAGAAAGCTGTAGAAGTTGAAAAAAAGTATCCTTTCTCTGGCCAGACCATTACCATTGCAGCCCACGGGGAACCAAAATCTGCGTCAATTTACATGATTCAAGATGAGCTGTTTAAAACCTACGGAATCAGGGTAAAAGTCGTGGAGATTGCCCCGGAAGCCATCTTTGAAAAGCAGATGATCGAGCTCACCGCGGGAGGGGATGCCTACGACGTGGTTCAATTTAATGCATCGAACATTGCGGATTATAGCCCTCATCTGGCGCCTCTTGCACCTCTTGCAGAAAAGTGGGGACTTGACTTTAACCTGGACGATGTTCTCCCTGCCTTTCAGCAGATATATCTTAGCTGGGCCGGCACCTGGTATGCGGTCTGCTCGGATGGGGACGTCCACATGTTCTACTATCGGAAGGATGCGTTCGATAATCCGGAGCACAAGCGGAAGTTTAAAGCGAAATACGGGTATGATCTTGAGCCCCCAAAAGACTTTAAACAGTACCTCGATGTTGCTGAGTTTTTTACCGGTTGGGACTGGGACAATGACGGGGAGATTAATTATGGAACCGCCGAATATCTGAAGAGAGGTCGAATGTACTGGTGGTTCGTTGACAGGTTTATAAGTTTTGGGGGGAGTAACTATTTCGACGATAATATGAATCCTCTGATTAATACGGCACCGGGAATAAAAGCTGTTGAAAACATGATAGCGGCCATTCCATTTCAACCCCCGGGTGCGCTAAACTATTCCTACATGGAGGTTAGAACCGCCCTGGTGAAAGGAGATATAGCAATGGCCAAGCAGTGGACCTGCAATGGGAGGGCGGCGGAGAACCCGAAAGAATCGAAGGTATTGAACAAGCTGGATTATACAACCTGTCCCGGGAAGGTAAACCTGCTTGCTGGCGGATGGTCGATGGGTATTCCCAAGTATTCGAAGCGCCAGGATGCGGCAGTTCATTTCCTCCACTACTTTTCCGACGTTGTAACTGGACTTCCGCTCGTAGTAAAAGATACGACAATCGACCCTTACAGATATTCCCAGTTCGAAGCGATAGAGGAGTTTAGAAAGGAATATCCCAACTGGGAAAGGGTTGATAAATATCTGGACTCGATAGTAAAGTGCATCGAGACCGGATTTCCCGATATCATTATTCCGGGTTCGGCCGAGTACTACGATGTTCTTGACTATGAATTGACCCAGGCTCTTGCCGGGAAGAAATCGCCAAAGGCAGCTTTGGATGACACAGGGGCAGCCTGGCAAAAGATCACTGACAGGCTGGGAAGAGAAAGCCAGAAAAAATACTGGCAGACACAACTCTCAGCTATGAAAAAGATAATGAAGTAAATTTCTTCTCTAACATTCAGGAAGTTGAAAAGCATAACATTCTGGGAGCTATCCCAGAGTGTTATGCTGATTTTTATTCGGTCAGATAATTTTCCATGCAGACAAAACAGACATTGTCGAAGTACAGTTACCTTTTCCCTGTGATAATACTACTCCTTGCAATAACCGTTTTTCCTCTGCTCTACTCACTATACGTAAGCTTTTCCGATCTCCGTCTCACAGCTACCGAAAGGTCAAGTTTTGTAGGTCTCAAGAACTTCTACGAAATTCTCTTTCATGACAAAAGGTTCTGGCGATCCCTTTATAACACCTTTACCATTGCGTTTCCCGCTCTGGTACTGGAAGGTGTATTCGGATTAGCTGTTGCACTGCTTCTAAACAGAGGAATTCGCGGAAAGAGGATCATAACCGTTCTTCTCATCCTTCCTGTTGTGATACCTCCAATAACAACCGGTTTGATATGGAGAATGCTATATCATGAAAAATATGGTGCCATAAATGGCTTCTTATATTTGCTTGGTATAAAAAGACAGATTACATGGCTAAGCACACCGGGGCTTACGAAATTTGCTGTAATCTTAACGGATGTCTGGCAGTGGACTCCTTTTATGATGATGATGATGCTTGCGGGCTTGCAGTCCATACCGGAGGAGTGCATTGAGGCCGCAGAGGTAGATGGTGCGAATCCATTTCAGAGATTTATATATATCACGCTGCCGATGCTCCGATATACCATTATGGTGGCTGCCCTGCTCAGGATAATGGATCTCATAAAGCTATTTGATGTGATCTTTGTTCTTACCGCTGGTGGCCCGGGAGGAACCACAGAAACCATCAGTATTTATACCTATCTTGTAAGCTTCAGGGCTTTCAGGATAGGTTATGGATCTGCCCTTTCCTATCTCGTATTAATCATAACAGTTATTCTGAGCACGTACTTTATAAAGATTGTAAGAGGAAGAGGCTGATTATGAGGAAGGTGGTGGTTGTCAAAGACGGATTAACATATATTGCTCTTGGGATTGCACTATTTTTTGCACTTTTTCCAATCGTTTGGACAATCTCCATGTCGTTTAAGACAATAGGAGAATACTATTCATTCCCTCCTGTGTGGATACCCCGCCAGCCGACTCTTGAAAATTACAAATACCTGCTATTTACATGGACATCGGGATTGAAGTATCTCATGAACAGCACTGTGGTTGCTTCTCTCAATACAATTTTAATCCTGCTTATCAGCATTCCAGCCGCGTATGCCATTGCGCGTTTCAGGATTGGACAAAAGAATCTGTCGTTCTGGATACTTTCCCAGCGTATGCTTCCCCCCATTGCAGTGGTAATACCGTATTTTCTTTTGTTGAGAAGGCTGCATCTGATAGATACATACTGGGGCCTTGTGGTGGTTTACCTGCCGTTTAATGTCGGGTTTGCGGTATGGCTTTTAATCGGCTTCATACAAGATTTTCCCCAGGATATCGAGGATGCAGCGAGGGTTGACGGTTGCTCCCGTCTCAAAGCCATCGTGAAGGTGGTTTTGCCTATAATCGCTCCCGGGGTGGCTGTATGTGCAATATTCTGTTTTATCTTTTGCTGGAATGAGTTTATGTTCGCTCTTATCCTGACGCGGGAAACGGCCAAGACGGTAACCGCACAGCTTGCTGCCTTTCAATCACCCACCAAAATTATGTGGGGTGAGATATCGGCACTGGTGGTACTGGCAATTATTCCGGTGTTCGCTCTTGCCCTTTTGGTTCAGAGGTACCTTGTGAGAGGGCTAGCGATGGGTGCGGTAAAAGAGTAATGTGGATGGGAAAGGGTGTTTTTGTTTTGAAATGATTGAAAAGGTACTGCATGGATAAAAAATCAGGAAATTACCCCAAGCTCACCGCCCACCTTAATAAATGCAGATACGGCTTTGTCCAGGTCTTTCGGTGTATGTGCCGCTGAAAGCTGAACCCTGATGCGGGCTTTGCCCCTTGGCACCACAGGATAGGCAAAGCCGATGACATAGATACCCTCCTCAAGGAGTCTGTCTGCCATCCTGATAGCCAGAGGCTCTTCGTAAAGCATGACCGGAACTATTGCGGTAGGTCCGGGCACAAGCTCGAATCCCGCCTCGCCCATCTTTTCCTTGAAGTAGCGGGCATTCTCCAGGGTCCTGCGTCCCAGGTCTGGTGAGAGTTCGAGCATCTGGAGGACCTTCAGCGTCGCGCCCACCACAGCAGGGGCAAGGGTGTTGGAGAAGAGGTAAGGCCGGGAGCGCTGCCGCAGCATGGCGATCAGCTCCCTCCTCCCTGCGGTACAGCCTCCTGAGGCCCCGCCCAGGGCCTTACCGAAGGTGGTGGTGATCAGATCCACGCGACCCTCTACCCCGCAGTACTCCGGCGTTCCCCTCCCGCGTTCACCGATGTAGCCGGTGGCATGGGAGTCGTCTACCATAACAAGTGCATCGTAGCGCCCGGCAAGATCGCAGATGGAGGCAAGGTCCGCGATGTCTCCATCCATGGAGAATACCCCGTCGGTGCAGATGATCCTGTAACGGCTCGAAGAAGCCTCCTTAAGACAGCGCTCCAGGTCCTTCATGTCAGAGTGGTTGTATCGGTGGCGCTGGGCCTTGCACAGCCGCACCCCGTCGATGATCGATGCATGGTTAAGCTGGTCTGAGATGATGGCATCCTCCTCCCTTAGGAGCGGCTCGAACAGCCCTCCGTTGGCATCGAAGCAGGCTGCATAGAGCAGGGCGTCGTCAGTTCCCAGAAACTCCGCCACCCGCCTCTCAAGCTCCCTGTGGATTGATTGGGTCCCGCAGATGAACCGCACCGATGACAACCCGTATCCCCACCGCTCCATGGCCTCCTGGGCCGCCCTGATCACCTCCGGGTGGCTGGCAAGCCCAAGATAGTTGTTGGAGCAGAAGTTAAGCACCCTCCTTGAGCCTTCCACCTCGATCTCAGCTCCCTGTGGGGTTGTAATGACCCGCTCCTCCTTGTACAGTCCCTGCTCTTTGAGCTGCTCAAGGGTGCGCTGCAGGTCCTCTTTCATTCTTCCCGTCACGGTTTTCCTCCTTCTTTTTTAAGATGCTTAGCATGTCACGTGTCATCGCATCCAGATCGTAGCAGGGGTTCCAGCCCCACTCGACCCTGGCTGCGTAATCCTCAAGACAGTTTGGCCAGGAGTTGGCCAGTGCCTGGCGAACCGGGTCTATATTGTAACTTATTTCAAACTCCGGGATGTAGCGGCGTATGTAGGCGGCGATGTCCTCGGGGCAGAAGCTCATAGCGGTGATGTTGAAGGCGTTGCGGTGCCGCAGGCGGTGAGGGTCAGCCTCCATCAAATCTACCGCTGCTTTAAGTGCGTCGGGAATGTAGATCATGTCAAGGAAGGTGTCGCCTGAAAGAAAGCAGGTGTAGCGCCCCTCGCGGATGGCAGCGTAGTATATCTCCACGGCGTAATCCGTGGTGCCTCCTCCCGGGGGAGCGAGATGGCTGATAATACCGGGGTACCGGATTCCCCTGGTATCCACCCCGTACTTGTGGTGGTAGTAGTCGCAAAGGAGCTCACCTGCGACCTTTGTCACCCCGTAGATGGAGGTTGGTCGCTGGACGGTATCCTGGGGGGTAGAATCTTTCGGTGTGCTGGGTCCGAATGCAGCGATTGAGCTTGGGGTGAACACAGCACATCCGTTTTCGCGGGCCACTTCCAGCACCGAGTGCAGCCCGTTCATATTTACATCCCATGCCACCTGCGGATCGGACTCTGCAACTGCAGAAAGGATGGCTGCCAGATGGTAAATGGCATCGATATGGTGCTTACGTACAACCTCTGCAAGGGCATGGACATTCCTGCAATCAAGCTGGTAGAATGGCCCTGTTTCCAGAAGGGGCGAGGTGTCCTGCTGCCTGATGTCAGTGGCCACCACGTTATCAGACCCGTAGAGTTTTCTCAGGAAAAGAGTCAGCTCCGAACCAAGCTGGCCCAGGGCCCCGGTTAACAGTATTTTCCGCATGCCCTTTCCCTAGGCACTTGACAATCCGGAATTGTTTATTATAATGAACAATAATATTATACAAAGAAAGGGGTTGTCAACTTCCTGTTTTTTATAATTGAGGCTGGCCATGGAACCGATCAGACCTCCTTCGGTGGGGCGCAATATTCAAAGGATACGAAAGCAGCAACAACTGACTCTCGGGGTGCTTGCGGAACGCAGTGGTGTATCGAAAGCCATGCTGTCCCAGATTGAATCTGAAAAGGTTAATCCCACGGTGGCCACGGTCTGGAAAATCGCCAGGGGTCTTGAAGTGGAGCTGGACGCACTGCTCAGGGGGGCAGGTGCTCCGGCAAGAAAGTTTGCCGTGACCCGAAGCGAAGAGATCAATACACTTGACACGGTCGAGGGCGGTCCGCACATTAAGGTGCTTTCACCCCTCGCCATGGCAGAGGACCTGGAAATTTACCTGCTTACCTTTGAGCCCGGAACCGTTCTGCATTCCTCTCCCCATGCCCCTCAGACGGAGGAGTATGTGAGTGTTCTTGAGGGTAGGGTGCGGGTAGGCGCTGGAGATAGAAGCACGGAACTTGGAGCCGGGGATTTCATCATCTATAACTGCGACGTGAGCCATTCGATCGAAAACCTGTCTCCCGGGGTTTCCCGTGTCCACATGATCGTTCGCTTTATCAGGAAGCACTGGGATTGACCATAATATCACAAGGCGTCTGGAGGTGAACTGAAGTGTCAGAGTTTTTCCTTTAGATGGCAGATTATTTTATGCAGTAATACCTCATCTGCATACTTCAGGGTGTTTATCACCACCCATGAGTAGGGGTCGTTATCGTACCACCGCCTCTTTATTGTGAGGGGAAAATCTGCCACATGCTGGTCCATCAATTTGTCATCATATTCCATGATAATGTCTTTTATCTCGTGGATGAGTTTTTCCCTTCCCCCATACTCCGCATGTTTTAACTTTTCCATGCAATCGCTCAATTCCGGGCGCTTATCATACCAGCGGTTACCGCTTTCTTCCCTCATAATCAATCCACCGGTTCAATTGGTATCAACATGTCGTTATAGTAAACGTATTTGAGAAATTGATCGTTAAAAACAATCAAACATTCACCGGGAGCTTTTTGTCCAATTATATCCAATGTTGAAAATAACACAATAGCTTTTAACCCACGCTGAAATGAACCGGAATTGCATCCTCTCATTCTCTTTTTCTTGCGAGCTTGTTAAGCATTTATTATAATTGTCGGGAAGAGACAATGAAAATGCCCCTGACATCTTTCCATTAACGGCTTTGAGAAAAGTTCGAGGACGGGATGTTCTATATTAAAACTGGCGGCGGCGAAGAAAGAGAAGCCAGTTACTACGATCTGGATTGTTTCATATCAAAAACTGGAGGCGGCGATGAAAAAGAAGGTAGTTACTGTGATCGGGATTGTTTTCCTTGTACTTGCAGTACCGGCGATGCTCTTTCCTGTAAACGTGGACTGGCTCAAGGGGGATGTGCGCTACAGCCATTTGAAGGGGGAGTGGCAGGAGTTAAAGGTTGGCATGAACCTCGCTTCAGGGGATATGGTGAAAACGGGTTTTGCCAGCGAGACGGTACTGCTGGATGATGATAGCGAGATTTTCATACTTGAAAACTCCACCTTTACAGTTTCGGAAAAGTATATTGGGGAGACGAGGAAATCATCCTTCATGCTTTTCCTTGGAAGAATGCGGTTCAAGCTTGGTAAATCTGCCCGGGAGGAACCCGAGATACAGACGCAGTCGGTGAACCTTGCAATTCGAGGTACGGACTTCGAGGTTGGTTCGGGGTATGATGGGTCAACCATTGTGCTCATGAATGAGGGAAGTGTTGCCGTGCAGGGGAAAACCCTTGAGCTCATCCTGGTGCGGGGGGAAGGAACCGAGGTCGGATTTGGAGAGGAGCCGATAGAAAAGTTCGACGTAATGATCAGAGTTATTGATTGGGATGAATGGCTTGCTTCTTCTCAGGAGGCAGTGAAGGGAAATGAAGTGCAGCTCCTCGGTCGGATTCTTGAGAAGTTCAGGGAGGTACAGACTCAGATTGCGCAGTATGAAATGACCAGGGAGAGAGCACTTGTAGAAAAAGAAGAATATCTTGCAGAGCGTGATAGGCTCCTGGAAGAGGGGAGGAAAGAAGAGGCGACGGAATATTCGAGGAAGGCCGGCGAGAAGAGTAAGCTGGCCTACCATTCTTTTGTCAACATACGTTTTCTGGCTCTCTCCTCCATCGGTCTTTACGATATGGCGGAGCGGATTTTCACCGGCATGGTAGAGCCTCCTCGGGAAGCACGTGCTCTCTACGGTGATATACAAAAGATTTACAAAGGTATAGAGGATAAATATATTTTAGAGGAGGACAGGGAGAGGCTTGAGAAGCGAGCTCAAAAGAAGAAGGGATGTATAAAGTTGTTCTAAGATGCTGGACCGGTTATGAAGTTTTATCATTCAGCGTATGCCCGGGGATGTATTGTCCTGTTTATGCTACTTTTTTCCATTTGCCTGATCTCGCTGGACAATACTTCCCTCATTCGAGCCGAAAGCGATTTGCCAACATGGTTGAAGGGGGATACCTTTCCACCGGCAAGGAGCGGAGGCGATATCCTGATTGTGAGGGATGATAGTTATCTTTTCCCGGAATACGACGTTGAAATCATTAACCGCAGCAGAATAGAAGGTGACATAATCATACCGTTCGTTTACAAAGGCTACCTCTATGCCTTCTCAATGGGAAGGCGCGTTCCGCTCTGGCGGATTTTCATAGGTGGGGACCTCTCAAATCCTTTTACCGTGTACAAGCGGTACGTGTACCTCTATGACATTTACAACAGGCTGTATGCAATTGACCTTGATGGGGGTAAGAGGGAGTGGCGGATATACATTGCGAATGAAATTTCGGGAAAGCTTCTCATCCGCGATAACGTTATCATTGTATCTGCGCTCAGCGGTGATATTTATGTCGTTGACAGATCTGATGGAAGTGTGCTCTTTTCCTACAGGGGCGAAGGAGTGATAAATACTGACCTGAATATATACGGCCAGTACATCATCATCCCATACAAGAACGGAAAAATCTCGGCCTACGATCTGGCTACGAGGCATGAGAAATGGACCTTTCGGTCCGGCGGTATCATCAGTGTTGCTCCAGTTATTGTGGATGAATGCCTCTACTTTGGTTCATGGGACGATACATTCTATGCTCTTGATGTGCACACAGGGAAGCCTATCTGGGCGAGCTATGTCGGAGATGCAATCACCAGGGATTTCATGGTATTTAAAAAAGAGATAGTGCTTTTCTTCTCAAAGGGGGAGATGGTATGTTTGAAGAGAGACAATGGTGAAATAAAGTGGGTGAAGTATTTCAAAAATATTGAATTCAACTACAACTACTTCCAGGGAAGGGAAGAGATGTTCGTCTTTATACCAGATTTTGTTGCAATTAACCCTGAAAATGGCAGTGTTCTCTTTGATTACCGTGAGAGAGCCTTCTTTCTCTTCAAAGAAATGCTGTTCGATAGAATGGTGGAAGGTAAATATCCACTGTCTGAGGATGAGAGGTCCAAGCTGCTGGCGGATCAGTTTTTCACGGTCAGTGAGTATCCTCATCTTCCTCCTGTAAAGATCGATGACAGATACGTGTATTTCATAACCGATAGCTCATACCTCTTTGTTTACGATCTCAAGCGGAACGCTTTTATTCTAAAATACGGTATGGGAAGAGGATATTAAGGATGGGAGAGCAAGGCATGAAACAAAAGTTGCGTCAAAGACAATCTGCTTTCTCACTGCTAAGATCATGCGATTTATCCCGACTTATCTCTGTCGGTATTTTGATTTCGATGGTCTTTACGGCATGTGCCACAGTCAAGAAAGAGACTGTAAAGGTGGAGCCGGTAGTCGAGCGGACGGGAATCATGGGAAGAGTGGTACCTGTTGACTCTTCCGGAGCCGAAATTGTCCAGGAGGACAGTGAAAAAATAGTAATAAACTGTATCCCTGTGAAGAAAGGCTCACAGGTTAAGGACAGATCCATTACGGGGAATTCAGGAAGTGATGGAAGCTTTAGCCTCGACCTTAAAAGCGGCGAATGGTTTATCGAAGTTTTTCTCGAGGGCTTCTACGTGAAAAGCTTTCACGTTATCCTTGGGGAGAATCGCAGGGTCGATATGGGCGAGATACGGCTTCAGAGGATCGAGTCGGGCAGTGGCGTTCCGCTGAAAGGGGATGAGATTGAGGAAGCTTTTGTGAATGAGGGGGATGTCAGCATACAACCTCCGACGCACTGATAAAAAACGAAACTCAGTGGCAGTGAACAGTTACCTTGAATAGAATAAATGCATTTATAATCATCGTTTTCTCTTTTGCGCTTACCTTCCTGGTTATTTACATCTATGTGAACGAAAATATAGAGAGGGAGCCAGAAGAGGTTGTTATCACTCTCAAGATCGAGGTTTACCGTGTCGATCGTTTCCCCCTTTCTGGGGCTGATATCTATCTAAACCAGCGGTTTATCGGTAAAACAGACGAGAGAGGGGTATTTTCAACCGGGATAAGCCTGACGGCTGGTGAGTCGTACACCCTGGTCGTCGAGAAGGATAGGGAAGGGTACGTGTACGGTCCCTGGGGAACCCGTTTTAAATTTCAGGAGGAGAAAAGGAGGAGGAGGGAGAGGAGAGAGGAAAAGAAGCAGGAGGTTGAATCACTTGAGGGTGAGTTTGACGTACTGACCGAACTGGAGAGGGCGCAGCATGGCAAGGCAAGCCTCTATGAGAAGTATCACTTCCTTGCCATTCTTGATGGGTACATGTTCTATACCCTGTATGTTTCTGGAAAGGATGACACTTCAATCAATGGGGCAACGGTTATCGTGAATGGTAAAGTCGAGGGTAAAACTGACGAAAGAGGAAGTTTCATCGTCAGATATTCAGGAGAGGATAGCAGGAAGGAAAATATCCAGATATTCAAAGAGGGGGAGCATATATGGATGAATGAAGTCGCCGTTCATCCAAAGGCGGAAGTAAAGGTTGAGCTCAATAAGATGCTTCTGGTTGATGTGTACACTCTGACTGAGAACTACGACGCGATACAGGGGGTTAGAGGGTCCGATGTATATCTCGGTAATGATTTTATGGGCAGAACAGGGGAAGATGGCTTACGCTCTTTCAAATACGTAAATGAAAAGGGTGTAGATGGGTATCTGGTATTGAGCATCAGATACCCTTCTGCATATTTACCGAAAAGGATCGTAAAAACCTTCACGATCAAGAAAGATATGCCAAAACTGACTGTATACGCTTTTTCTTACCTGAATAAACCGGTTCCTCCTAATATATCGGTTCTGCCGCTTGCTGTGGGGGCTCCCAAAGATGTTTTACTCACCAAACGTGCCGGGAGTTTGAAATCGAAAATCGAAGACCATCTTTCCTCAGGAGGAATATTCACCGTTGTTTCGGGGCGAAAAGTGCAGGAGCTGTTTCACCAGTTCAATCTTTCGATTGGAAAGGAGCTGAACTGGAGTGAAATCTCCCTGATCAAGAGAGAGGTTGATGGGATTATTGTGGGTGAAATGAATAATACAGAGCAGGGTGTATCCGTTAAGCTGTGGGGATTTGATTACAGGGGGGAAAAGATCTGTGAAGTGGAAGAAACGGTTACCCTGAGAGAGTTGCAATCTCTTCCTGAGCATTTTGTTAATCAATTTATCAGCAATTTCCCCTTCGAGGGTAATATCACCGAGGTGAGCAGGAAGATATATATCAATATCGGGAAGCGCCATGGTGTTGATTTAAACAACAAGTTCTACAGTTTTTATACGTACTTTGATGACTTAAAGAAGGACTTCTCCAGGAGGAGAGTTGCGAAGTTAAAGATTGTCGATGCAGGTGAAGTCGTATCAGCCGGAGAACTTGAGACCATCACCGAGGGGTTTTTGCTTGAAGCAGGGGCACGGGTAAAGCGATTTCGGGAGCCTCTAAAGGTGCTCAGGCAAATACCAATCACCCTTCTAATTGCTTCGGATGGGAAACCGGTTGAAGGTGCAGCTGTATATCTCGATGATCAGTGGACAGGCAAAACCGATGGGAGTGGCAGTCTCCTTATGATACTGGCGGAGGGGATGTATGGTGACGTTCTTGTATATAAAGAGGGTTTCATACCTGCAAAGATGGGAATACAGGTGAAGGAGGAAGTTACAACTTATGAGGTCGAACTCACCCAGGGCAAAACCAGCTTCACCATCAACACAAATCCCGAAGGTGCACTGCTGTTCATTGACAGTGTATACAGCGGTACAACACCGGTTGAGAAGGCGCTTACTGTCCCCTTTGGCTTTCACCTGATCGAGTTAAAGATTGAAGGCTACAAGGATTTCAGGGAGTACATAAAATTCGATACTAAAAGGCTGAATTTTACCGGTAAGGACAGTGTCAAGCTCCACAGGGACCTCTATTCTGATGCCCAGCAGGCATATGCCAGGGGGGAGGTTATGGGAGCAGTTGGCGTTCTTGAATCTATTTCCCCCGGGCACCCTGATTACAATCTGGCACTGGACTTTCTTGGATATATCTATCTCAACGATATCAAAGATTACAGGCGCGCAATTGAGTATTACAGTCGGATCCTTACACCAGAAAAAGAGCCCTATCCATCCGCCCAGCTACTCGTGTCCTGGTACAATCTGGGACAGGCCTATTACAACAAAGCTGAGGAGCTGTTCTACTCCAATGCCGTCCAGGCGATGCAGGACTATACCATGGCCGTCCAATCTTTCGGTATAGTTCGGGATGGAAAGAGCAAAATTCCTGTTACAAAGAGGAAAACAATGTATCAGGACAGCCTCTTCTACCTGTCGGTCTCCTTTCAGAAGCTGTACTATCTCACCGGACAGTTAGAGTATATTTCAAGGGCCTACTACTCATGGATTGACTATTTCGATTTTTTTGATAAGAATTTTTTAAAGGATAGTTACTTCCGCAATCAATATGCTATAGCCCAATCATATCGAGAAGAATCAAAGAGGTTGAAAGGTGAAGAGTAGTACCTGTATTGTCCTGTCTTTGCTGCTTGCCCTGGCAGGGATGACAGGCTGTGCCAGAACCATTAAAATTGTCCAACCGCCTGAAATGCCCCAACCTCTGCCACCGGAAGAGGAAAAGGAAGAGGAGGAAACCCCTGTCCGGGAACCGGTAATTGATTTCAGCAGCATGGAGCTAAGGATTGCAGGGATTTACCAGGTGGAGCGAAAGCCCGGGCTCTTCAATTCTTATAACCCTCAATTTTCCTCTGATGAGAAGTACCTTGCCTTCGAAGCAAACCTGGGGAATTATAAAAAGATACACATCTACAGACTTGAGGTCGAAAAATCAGATGAGGAGTTTACATTGAACTATGGGAAAGTCAAAGAAGTGTACCTCGATGAAGCCCTGCAGGGTGGGCTGAGTGAAGATTTCTTCGAAAGTGCTTCAGGGGAAAGCTTCAACTATGAGTTCTCCTGGTTTCCGAAAAGCAGCTCCTTCATATTCACCTCCAATGCCGGGCTTGGTGAATACAACCTGTTCATCGGCTCTGTTGAGAAGGAGGACCCTACTTTCAGCGTATTACGAACGAAGCTGAAACTGAAACAGTTCAACGACTATTTCATGATGACAGAGGAAATGAAAAAGGATGGTCAGGCGAAGGTTTCACCTAATGGTGACCGCATTGTATTTACATCGGGAAGAACCGGGAATGGGGACCTGTACCTGTTTAATGTAATGAGTGGATCATTGAGAAGATTGACCTTCAGCGAGGATACCGATCTTTTCCCCCGGTGGTCCCCCGATGGGAAGGATATCGCTTATACCACGGGTGGGAAGCATTCCCACGACATCCATGTTCTCCGCAATGCAGGAATCGATGGAGAGTATGATGAGGTGCTTGCTTCATGGTTCTTCGACGACATACTACCCAGCTATTCGCCGGATGGAAAGTACATAGCCTTCTTTACAACCTACAATACCGAGAGAGACCCGTTCAATACGAAGAGATGGGGAATCATGATAATACCAGCCGATGGCTCGGCACCGAAGGCTGGGAAGGAACTGATTGAGTACTTCCATATACCCGATGTCATCAAAGATAATAATCAGGGTGTTGCGTGGTTTCCGGATAGCAAGCACATCATATTTGCTAAAAATATTGATAGTGATTTCAATCCAATTTATATTTATAACGTTGAAAAACGAACCGAATTTCTCGTCGACACCCGAACAAGTATTAACCATGACATTACCGTATCCGCGCATGGTCTTGTTTCTTTTCGAGCACAGCTCCTTGGGTGGGATAGAATCTTCGTAGCACCTTCAACCTACTACCTTGCATATTTAAAGGAGATGCATGAAGGGCCCGGCATCACAACCGATATTAGCCCTGGAAATTAAATGGAAATTAATTCGTGTATGAGAACGATCGCCAAAGCTTTGCTTTTTCTATTTTTCTCCGTAACCGTACTTTATCCGATCCCTCAGGAAATAGAAAACGCATTGAAGCTGAACCGGATCAACCACTTTGACGAGGCTCTTTCCCTTATTGAGAAGGCCCTTCGGGAAGAAAAGATCAAACCAGACATAACCTCAGCCTATACCATAGGGAGGATTCTCTACCGGAAAGGTGAGCTCTACCGTGAGATGGCGAAGGTCAGCGTGCTGACCCATATCGGGTATCTGCTCGAGGTCCAGAGGAGGGAAAAAACTCTCCCCGATGAGTTGAAGGTTTTTCTTGGAGCCGGATATTTTTTCAACGGCCAGTATCTTGAAGGTGCAGGGGTCCTGAACCAGGTCAGGGGGAGTAAAACCATTGATGCTGAGCTGTTCGCCCTTGCCAGCGTGTATCTTGGCGCCTGTTATACAAAAACAGGTGAAAAGGATAAGGCCAGGGAGCTGTGGGGAAGGGTAAGCGGAAAAACTCCCTATGCTTACTCGACTCTCGGTTTCATGTACTCATATCTGAGAATCAACCTGTCTGAAGGTGAAGTTATTACGAAAAATGCCCTTGAAGCGGTGGACGGGAAGGGGTTAGCGGCACGCTACATGAACTCCCTCAAGGTGAACCATGCCTTCGCCCTCCTGAGCAATGGAAGGTTTGGAGAGGCTTACAGCTTGATTACAGATATTGATCTTGATGAGCCGATTTACATTTATAAACCGGACGCAGTTACAGAGATGCGTTTCTACGATCTCGCTATCCTCTCAAGCTACAGCAAGATCCTCTTTGGCGAGTCGATCAAGAATCTCGAGCCCATTGTAACCGCCTCATCGGGGGAACTGGCATCCTTTGCATCCTATTACGTGGCACAGATGTATCTCTACCTTGAAAACTACGAGGACAGTTTGAAGTTTTCAACCAGAGCGCAAAAGCTGTCCGTCTCAAGCTCACTAACCATGATCAGGTCAGTGGCCTGTGAAACGGCTGCCTACCTTCTTCTGGGTAAGGGGAAGAAAGGGTACAGGTTGATAGAGAGGGAGATCGAACGTATCTATGGAAAACCCTCGTTTCTCCTTGAGATGATGAATGTGTTTATCTCCTCCAATGTTGAATATACAATGATCAAAGACATCATTGCAAAGGTGGAGTCATATATCTATGAAACCTCCTGGAACAGGACGAGGAGGGATTCTGCCCTCCTCGGAGAGCTTTCTTTCTTCACAGGCAGGTATGTAAGGGCGCTCTATTACCTGGAGAGGGCGAGGGACAAGGGAAACAAGAACAAGATCGAAACGAACGACCCTGCCTACCTGTTGAAGCTGTCATATGTGTACTACAGCAGGGATGGTTTTGCCGAAAGTCTTGAGATTCTCTTTTCCCTCGGGAAGAGTTTTTCAGGTATACGGCCGATCCAGGATGCTGTTCAGTCAGTCTATTCCTACAGACAGAAGGGGAGTGGCGAAGCGCTGATTGAATAGGGTGATTCATGCAACCTTATCGTTGAGGATGAAAAATGAAGCGGTTCCTTTCCTTCACAGTAAGAATTTTTATGCTATCCCTCTTGCCTCTGAGCGCGGTGGTTGCGCAGGAGGGAGGTCAAACACTCATCTACGGTGAATACGGGAGTCCAACCCGGCTTGTACCGATTCTTGCAAATGATGGTATATCCATACGTTTGATAGAACTAATTTACGGCTCCCTGGTTTATTACGATATGGACGGTGAAATCAGGGGAGATCTTGCTGAAAGCTGGGAAGTATCGAAGGATTTGAAGACCATAACATTTTATCTACGCAAGGATGTGTACTGGCATCCAATGCCCGGAGAGAATGCTCCCCGGCCCTTTAAGGCAACTGATATTGTGAAGACGTTCAATGTCATGATGCATCCTGAGACCGTTACCTCGCTGCAGGCACGCTACAACTTCATAGACTATCCAAAGCAGATCGACGATTACACCGTCCAGTTCAAACTGAAGAAGCCCATGCTGGGGGTACTGGGGAGATTTACATTTAAAATTGTTCCTGCTTTTATGCTGGAGAACATTTCCTACCTGAAGGGAGATGAAAACCTCCTTCTCTACAAGCATCCGATTGGAACTGGACCCTACCGTTTTATCTCACAGGAGGGGGCAGCCTCAGAGATTGTCCTTGAAGCCTACGGGAACTACCATCTCGGTCCGGTCACGATCAAGAAGATCATAATGAGACCTTTTGCCGACCAGAATATCATCACCCAGACACTCCTGTACGGCGGTATCGATATGGAGATCAGAGTTCCCCCGAGGGACATAGGAGAGATCCAGGGGGATGCCCGTTACGAGCTGTATCCATACAGCACACTCTCCTATTCCTTCTTCGGGTATAATCTCAGGAATCCCGTTCTGGCCATAAAGGAGGTTCGAAAGGCAATATCATTTGCCATTAACAGGCAGGAGATGCTCGATTCCTTCTTCGAGGGCAAGGGACAGCTTGTATCAGGACCCTTTGCGCCTGGAAGCTGGGCGTACAATCTCGATGTCCGGCCGGTTCCCTATTCACCTGAAGAGGCGAACAAGCTGCTGGACAGAGCAGGATTTACAGAGAAGGGAAAGGGAGGCGTACGCAAGAGGGGAAGCTACTCTCTGACTTTTCAGATGGTTGTTCCGATATCAAAGGAGAACGAAACAACCAAAAGGGTGATTCTCTCTTTTCAGAATTACCTGAAGGCGGTCGGTATCTCTATTGACATAAAATGGCTTGAATGGAAGGCATGGACGGAGGCTGTCTTTGTGAAATACGATTTTGACATCATCTATGCCGACTGGCTGTTTGATGACTCCTTCGACATCTCCTCCCTGTTCCACTCAAGAGAAATTGGCCCGGGGAAGAACAATTTCGGTGCCTACAGAAACCCTGGGGTTGATGCCCTCATCGATGAGGCCAATACCACTCTCGATATTGAAAAGAAGCGAACCATCTATCGAAAACTGCACGAAGTGTTAGCTGAGGATGCCCCATACACCTATCTATGGACACTTACGAACTACGCTGCCTATAACAGGAGGGTGAGACGGGTCGATATTCATCCAACGAGGTTCTTCACCTATGTAAAGGACTGGTACATCCAGGAAGGAGAATAGTGGCATGCCGCGCTTCCTGAAACTGGTCCTGAAGGAGGCCTTTTACACCTTTTTCCTCATAATCGGCGTTACCTGGCTGCTCTTCCTCCTCTTCAACCTGATGCCCGGGGTATTTCCCGGTAAAGGGCTGAGACTGCAATCCTACCTGGTACTGCTCCGAAAGCTATTCACCTTTCAATTCGGTACCTCTATTGTTTCTGGTGTGGATATCAATAAAATTGTATTCCCAGCCTTTAAAAATACCCTCCTGCTCACCGTTGGCTCGATGTTCATCTCCATTGCGATTGCCGTCCCCATTGGCATATTCTCAGCCTTCAGGGGCTTTAAAAGCTACTCATGGCCTCTCTCAATTTTTTCATACGTAGTTTCATCGATCCCTGTTTTTTACTTCGGCTATCTCGTTCTCTACGTCATCTCCCGCTATACGGGATTTCTCCCGATTTACTATCCGCAGAGCTCATCTCAGAGCTATCAGGTTCTCTCCTACGTGCTTCCCATCATTGTTCTCGGCCTTGGGAACGACTCAATAAGCGAGATCGTGCGCCTGATCACCAATGAACTCGGACGGGTTATGGCCACTGATTACGTGATTGCCTCAAAGGCAAGGGGTGAGTCGGTTATAAGGAGTTCGGTAAGTGAGGGTATAGTGATCCCCCTCGTCTCGATTGTATTTTCGAAAATACCCTTCCTGATCGGGGGTGCGGTTATTGTTGAGCATGTCTTTAACTGGCCCGGGATGGGGAGATTGGCATTTCAGTCAACCCTCGAGCGAGATCTGCCAGTGCTTATTGTCATCGCCTTTTTGGCCGTGCTGATGGTGCGGGCAGGGATGATCCTGAAGGATGCCATCCTGTACCAGTTTAATCCTGGTGAGCAATCCCAATGAAGAGGTTTTATTTCGAAGAAGAGCCGGTGCACCTGGAGGCTTTACACGTTCCTCTCTCCAAGAGGGCAAGCGCCCGGGATGTGATTTCAATAGGTTTCGGCCTCTTTGTGGTCTCCTACCTGCTCGTCTTTTACTTCATTTCGGTGACGAACATCTTCATAAGAGATCCCATGGAAATACGTATCTGGGCCATGTTCCAGAAACCCTCATTCGAGCACATCTTCGGAACGGATTTTCTGGGCCGGGATGTTTTCTCTCGAGTGGTGAAGGGAACTGAGGCTTTCTTCCTTCCAGGGTTGCTCTCAATTACCATTTCAACCTCCTTTGGCTTGCTCTTCGGGGTGATAGCGGGCTATTACCCGAAAGTCTCCTCGCACATCATCTTTTATTTCCTCAATATCATGGATTCTGTTCCGAGGTTCATCTTCATTCTCATAATAGTGGTGCTCTTCAGCCCCTCGATATACCTCATCATGGTTTTTGTCGGGATAACGAGCATACCAAAGATTACAACATACATCAAGGCGAAGGTGGAGGTGCTCAAGAATCAGAGGTTCATCGAAGCTGGCAGGGCGCTTGGGCTCCCCCAGCTCAACATCATTTTCAAGCACATCGTCTGGTTCTCAGCAAAGTCAGTGCTCATCATTCATGCGACACTCGGCATGGGGGAAACCATCCTGATAGAAACATCTCTATCATACCTTGGAATAGGTGTTCAGGAGCCAATCCCAAGCTGGGGAAACATGGTAGCGATGGGGAGAGATTTTTTCTTCCAGGGCAAGCTGTGGCTGTCCACAATACCTGCGGTGGTCATTCTCGTCACGATCATGGGCCTCTACATGCTCGGGGACGGCCTGAACTCAATCTACAATGAAAAGGTTTCACGATAATGCCGCTGCTGCTGGATCTGAAGGGTTTGAAGGTCTACTTTTACGATCGAAAAGAAAAGCGGTTCATACGGGCTGTTGAGGATGCAAGTTTCACGGTGGAGGAGGGATCTGTCCTTGGAATGGTCGGCGAATCCGGGTGCGGTAAAACCGTAACGGCACTCTCCCTGATGGGCCTCATCGACTCAGAGCCCGGTGTCATCGAGGGTAAGTTCTACTTCAAGCCCAGGAGTGAGGATAGAAGGGCAATTATCCACGCCCTCCTCAGAGGCACGGATCACCGCGACAGCTATAAGCGTGAGGGCCTTCTGAATCTATTCTTCGGTCTGGAGAAGTACATCGAGTACAGGCACAACCCCTTTACCATAGTAAAAGATTCTGAGAAGTGGCTCAGAAAGAACGACAGGGTCATGGAGCATGTAAGGGGCCGCAGTATTTCAATGGTTTTCCAGAGCCCTCTGTTGAGTTTGAATCCATTTGTTCCGATTGGAACCCAGCTTCGAAGGACGATAAGTCGGTTCAAGCACGAGGACATCCCTGCAGTTGAAATCGAAGACATTGCCCTTGAACTGCTGAAGTCTGTGAGGCTCTACAACCCGAAGGAGATAATGGGGATGTATCCGGGCTCACT
>CAZPCG010000003.1:0-23115 GCA_964584875.1 uncultured Spirochaetota bacterium | reverse complement strand
GCCCTCGATCGGGAGAGGAGGAGGTTGTAGCCTTCATCGCCTGTGCTGTCAGTGTGGCCCTCGATGATAACCGAATACCTCCCATACTTCTTCAAAACCGCAACAACCTTATCAAGTAGGGCGAAGGTCTTTTCACCCTTGAGCTCTGCCGTATTGAACCCGAACTCAACATTGGATACCCGTATCTTCAGCCCGCGCTCTGTTTGCATCACAAGTATATCGACCGAGAAGGGAACAGGTTCTGAGACCGCTGTGTTGAACCCTGAATCAGTCGCCTCAAAAACGAGGTGGTAGTCCTCGCCGCTGTCTACAAGCTGCCCGGTATCAGAGATGCCGTCCCAGGTGATCTCAGGAGCAGGTCTGCTCACTCCTGAAAGATTTTTAAAGACGCTTCCGTCAGCCGAATACACCGTCGCCTTCCATCCCCGTATAGGCGTGAGGTCTTCTATACGGGGTCGTATAATCAGAAGGTCATTTTGGCCATCCCCATCGGGGGAGAAAGGGTCGGGCTCAAGCTCAACTCCAAGCACTGGAGGGTCCGTATCGATGAGGAGCTCGCGTTTAAATGAATAGGTGTTTACGCCGCTGCGGTAGATCACCTTTAAAAAGTAATAGTAGCGGCCTGAAGGCAGATCCTCGGGGAAGAACTCAGTTGTCGTACCTTTCTGAGGTTTCCCATCC
Organism: uncultured Spirochaetota bacterium; assembly: GCA_964584875.1. Lineage (GTDB taxonomy): Bacteria > Spirochaetota > B62-G9 > B62-G9 > DRHN01 > CAZPCG01. Next base: position 22,434 of record CAZPCG010000003.1, on the reverse strand, counting down.
CAGAGGATCTCCTCCGGCATGAAGCTTCTCCCCCTGAATCTCCGTGCCGTCTCACCCCTTTCGGTCTGGACGATAAGGTCCCAGGTATCGATCCGGTAGCGGTCTGAGAGGAGGGGCCTGAAGGTCACAGTGTCGAGCATCCCATCCCCATTCGGGGAAAAAACTGTATGGTCAACATCAACCGATGCCTGGCGCTCCCGAACATCGAGTGTGATGCCATGGATCGACTGGGTGGTGAGGTTTCCAGCCCGGTCGCGGCCCGAAAAGGAAATGGTGTAAACCCCCTCTGGGAGAACGAGGCCATTTTCACCCCTTCCATCCCACTCCAGGGTTGAAGGAATATCCTTTCCAAAGTCAAATGTTCGAACAATTATTCCACCAGGAGTCGCTATGGTACAGGTCCATGGTATGTCCTTCTCAGCCTCGATGTCAATCAGGGCGGTGTCCTTGATACCATCCCCGTTGGGTGAGAAGAGCTTCTCTCTTACGTTCAGGTTGATCCGGGGTGGAGCAGTATCAACGACAATTACCCCCTTCACTTCCGGGAGGTAGGAACCACCCTTCTCCATGGTGTAGAACTCATACACATACAAGCCATCATCTACAATATTGCCATGAAGGTTCACCATGTTCCAGCGTATCTCACGAGGAATTGTAACCTCCTCCCCTTCCTCGGGAAGCCTGCTCTGCAAAACCTTCTGCACCCTGAAGTCGGTATCAAGTACGACAAGCTTCCATCCCCTGAGCTTCTTGCTCCCTAACCCCCCAGTGCTGAGGATAAACTCATCGTTTGTGCCGTCGAAATTGGGTGAGATGTAAAACGTTTTGTCGATTTGAAACTCAAGGGACAGGTTACGGAAGGTTTCAAGCCTTTTTCTGTCGTTCTCATCCAGTGGCATGGTCTCAAGATCAGCCTCATTTTTCAATGCTGCAACCCTCCCAGCATCGACACCACCCCCCTGAACGATCTCACTTATCATGCTGTCAAGGCGCTGTATCTTCTCCGAGGAGACCTCAAGCTTATGCCCCTGGCGAACGGACACACCCCTGTGAAGTTCTCTCATCGCAGGCTTCAGCTCTCTGGGGAGCTCATCTTGTGCAACCTTAATGACATTAAGCTGAAGCTTCACCCTTCCCTCACTCACCATAACCTCAGTCTTCCCGAATAGGGTGCCCTTCTCCACGTACACGAGGAATTCCGTCCCTTTGGAGCTCAGGGTGGCTGTGTCTGTCTGCACACTATCCCTGCTCCTGAAGGCAACCCTTCGCACTCTGGCAAACAGCTCACCCCTCTCGAGTTTGATCAGCGATCTGTTCCGGCGCTCATCGGCAGGAAGCATGGCAAGCTGCAGCTCGCTACGGTCCTTCATCCGGAAGATGGTACCCGACCTGATCACAAGCTCGCAGTAGCTGTTTTCTGATGTCTTTATCACGGTACCCTCGGTGAGGGTATCCCCAACCTCGGCCTTTACCCACTCAGATTCATTCAGCGGCCTGAAAAAGACATCCCCTACAATAAAAGCGATCTGTGCGGTTTTTCCTTCAGGGAGGATGATCCTTTGGGGCTGACCCTTCTCACAGGCGTGCAGGAGCGCTGAGGCCGTCACAACTGTAGCCAAAAGGACAACTAACCTATTGCGGCGCATCAACTATTTCTGCTCCCCTCTGTGAAAATCAGCAAGCAACCCCGAGACGGTGCACAAAGTCTCAATATAATAACGAAAATACCTTGTTCAAAAGCATTTTAGAAAACGGAAATCTCATAGGTATACCCCTGCTCGATGAGAAATAGCCTTCTTTTTTCGGCATACTCCATCTCGACCGTATCCCTCGTCACAATCGTATAGAAGAATGCCTGACGGCCGTTCTTAGGGCGAAGTATCCTCCCGAGGCGCTGGGCCTCCTCCTGGCGTGAGCCGAATGTCCCCGATACCTGGATGGCGACGCGGGCATCAGGAAGGTCAACGGCAAAGTTTGCCACTTTCGAAACAACGAGTACCTTCACATCCCCTCTTCTGAATCTCTCGTACAGCTCATCCCTTAAGTCCTGCGGGGTTTTTCCGGTGATGATGGGGAGGCCGAACATCCCGGCTATACGATCAAGCTGTTCAATGTACTGACCTATGACGAGGATGCTCTCCCCGCGGTGAGCTTCAAGGAGGTGTTTCACAACTCCATACTTCTTTTTGTTCACCGAAGCTCGCCTGAACCTCTCCCTCCCATCCTCAAGGGCGTAGATGTGGCGTTGGGCGGTGGGCAGATCGACCCTTATCTCGGTGCAGAGAGCAGTTGCAATCCATCCCTGCTTCTCCAGTATCTTCCACGGAACATCGTAGACCTTGGGCCCGATGAGGGAGAACACATCCCGCTCTCTCCCATCCTCGCGAACCAGAGTTGCCGTCAGCCCAAGCCTCCTCCTGCTCTGAATCTCGCAGGAAAAACGGAAAACAGGCGCCGGGAGCAGATGAACCTCATCGTACAAAACGAGCCCCCACCGCTCATCGTTCAACCTGGAAAGGTGCTCGAAATCCTCCTCCCTCTTTCTCCGGTAGGTCATGATCTGGTAGGTAGCTATGGTGATCGGTCTTACCTCCTTGCGCTCGCCCGAATACTCTCCGACATCCGCCGCATCAACGCCAGTTTTTTCCCCAAGCTCCCTTTTCCACTGCCTTGCCGCCGTGACATTGGTGACGAGGATAAGGGTCCTCTCGCCGATCCCCGCAATGACCCCCATCCCGACTATCGTTTTTCCCGCCCCGCAGGGCAAAACGACGATTCCAGAGCCGTCTGTTTTCTCAAAGTTCATGAACACAGAAACAGCATCCCTCTGGTATTCCCTGAATAAAAGATCTGAATTCAACCGTATGGGGAACGGCTCCCCGTGTAAGAACCCGGCCCTGTCAATGACGGGGTACCCGAGATCGATGCACTCCTTCTTCACCTGTCCTCTGGACCATTCAACAAGCCATGCCTTCAGATTCTCCCAGCGGTAGATGTACCTGGCGATCTTCCTGTGCTGCCTGATCTGCGCAAACAGTGCACTGTCATTGCACTGCAGCAAAAGCCGCTCTCCTTCCCTGAGCAGCTTCAACTTTCCGTAGCGCGACAGCCATTCACGAAGATCAGCAGAAACTGCTTCGGGCACAGGGTACTTGGCGTAGCGTGAAAGCTCCCGGGCTATCTCAGCGATGGACATGCCGCTTGACGCCGCGTTCCACACCGAGATGGGGGTCAGCCGGTAGGTATGCATGTACTCCGGGCTCTTCTCCAGTTCGGCAAATCGCAACAGAGAATCCCGGGCCTTCTCAAAGAGGGGGTTTTGCACCTCAAGCAGTATAGTCTTGTCGCTCTGCACGATGAGAGGATTGCCGGGGGAAAAATTCATCGTCTCTGTCATTATTGATGAAACCGGGCCCCGTAAAACCGCCGTGCTTCGTAAGCCAGCATGCGGCGCCAGAGACTGCCGGTTCCAGATTTATGTGAGGTTTAGGTGGTATTAGCCCTGGACTTTCAGGCCGTTTTGGAGGTGAGCGGGATCGAACCGCCGACCTCTTGCATGCGAAGCAAGCGCTCTCCCGGCTGAGCTACACCCCCTGTGTTGAACACAATATAATGAAAAATGCACCACTATCAAAACCTTTTCTGTAACTGTGAAAAAGCTTTTTTGTTTGACAAAAATTTATTTTTCTATATTATGAATGCTTACTGTTCTTTGGAAATCAACCGATGGGGAAAATCGATGATCAAAGGTAAAGATGGAACAGCCATTCCCAAGGTAGTTATAGAGAGGCTCCCACGCTACTACCGCTACTTCGACTGGCTTGAGAACAAGTTGGAAAAGGTTTCATCAAAGAAGCTCGGGGAGTTCATGGGCGCCTCTGCGTCTCAGGTGCGTCTGGACCTGAGCTACTTCGGTGATTTCGGACAGCAGGGATACGGCTACAACGTGAAGAAGCTGAAGCAGGAGCTTGCATCCATTCTTAATCTTCATACCCGGACGACCTACATCATCGTCGGGGCAGGTAACATCGGGCGGGCTCTCACCAGATACAAAGCCTTCAGGGACGCCGGTTTTGTTCTCAAGGCTCTCTTCGACATCAAACCATCGTACAGGGGAGAGAAGATTGAGGGGGTGACCATCCACGACATAAGTGAGCTCGGTCCCTACGTACGGGAAAACGCCATCGATATTGCGATCATCGCCGTTCCCAAAGAAGCTGCTCCTGAGGTTACGAAGAAGCTGATCGACTACGGGATCAAGGGCATTCTCAACTTTGCTCCCATCGACCTCAATGTTCCTCAAGGTTTTGCCGTTGAAAACATCCACATCATCGACAAGCTGCTCGCCCTCTCCTTCATCATCAAGGCGAAGAGCAAAGACTCCAACCAGTGAGCGCCGGCCGGAGGGGCCTGGAATCGCTGCTGCAAATCTTTTGACTTTTCACTCCTCGCAAAATACATTAGGCTGTGAAGGTCCGGGGCTATTTTAGCTATCGATTGCAGGGTGGAAAGGTTCCTGTATATGTTCGGCTGAGAAGATGGGTGAAAAAGGGAAAAAGCGTGTCCATAACTTCGAATTCCCTGGAAATACGGGGGACCTGTCGATTGAACTCGAGGAGGGATGCTTCGCAGATATAGACAGCGAAGAGCTTTACCGCATCGGCAGCATCATTTCGGGATTCCTGTACGGGCTCTTTATCGAAAACAGGGAGGTGAGGGAAAGCTCCCTCAACATCTTCCACTCAATTCTGAAAGACAACTCGATCTTCATCGAAGATAAGGACCTGAATGCACTGCTGCGGTTTTCAAATCTCACCTTCCACAACGGGGATTACAAGAACTCTCTTTTTCTCTCCCAGCTCGTTCTCTCGCGCATCAACCAGGTCATAGACAGGAAGCTCGCAAACAACGACAGGATGATCGATAAGGAGATCATCCATCTCCAGATTTCAACGCTCAACTTCATCGGCTACCTCTTCTCTAAAACGAGCAGGAACCTGGAGTACGGGCTCAAACTTGCAAAGATCGCAAACATCCTCCTCAATGAATTCGATGAGAATAATGACGAAACCATTGCGCTGAGAGCTGCAATCCACGATACGCTTGGCGCCCTCTACATCCAGAAGGAGGATTGGGACAAGGCAATAACCTACCTCCTATCAGCCCAGGATTATGACCAGTCTCTCCTCTCACGGGGGTCGATTGACGAGATAGGTTTCAGGCTCACCTGCAGCAATCTCGGCTACGCTTTCGTTCAAAAATGCCGCTCCCTTATCGAGAACTCAGAGGGGAAGCTACAGGTTCCGCAGATAGAGGAGTACCTCGAAAAGGCAAATCGCTACTTCATTATGGTGCAGGTTGATAAGCCGCCTCCGGTACCCGAGAAGCTGCTGAAAGACCTGGAGCTGCTTTCTGCCATAAAAAGGATGAAACAGGGCCTTGCCCTCTCGGCACATGTTCGAAAGGAGATCGGGAAAAGGCTTCTGTAGCCCCGCCGCCACCCCGCGCAAAAGCCAAATCGAGTGTGCACCCGCTCATTATCAATTCCCGAGGATGTAGCTACGGGCCGGTGAGGTGGTGTAGAAGGAACCCGTGATCAGCACGATGTCATCCTTCGAAGAGCATTCAACGGCATACTCAATGGCCTCATGGATATCCCGAACGAGCTTCGCATCACCCCTGTACATCAGGGCCACCCTGTACACAGCGTCGGTGTCAAGCTCCTTGTGTGTGATGGGGTCCGTAATAATCATAATATCCGAGACTGAGGCGATATGCTTTATAATCCCCCCGGTATCCTTTCCCTTTACAATCCCCACTACGGAAATGAGCTTTCTGTAGCGAAAGGAGCTCCGCAGCGCTTCTGCGAGGGCGCGGGCAGAATCGCCATTGTGGGCAGAGTCGAGGAGGAATCTCCTCTTCCCCTTTATAAGCTCGAGCCTTGTTGGAAAATGGAGGGAACAGAGCGCACGCTTCAAAAGCGGCTCATCCGGCAGTATTCCCAGCACCTTGAGGGTTAGCAGGGCAACAACGGCGTTCTCCACCTGGTGTTTCCCGAGCAGGGTGAGGAAAAGATCTGAGAAAGACATGCCGCCTATAACAGCGTTGAACAGCGTTCCCTTTTCAGAGGACTCAAGTATCTCATAGCAGCAGTGGGAGCCGGCTTGGTAAAGGGGGCTTTGTTCCTCCTCCGCTTTACTGATGAAGACGTTCAGCACATCGTAGCGCTGGAAGCCGATGATCACCGGCCTACCCCTCTTGATGATGCCGGCCTTTTCGAAAGCGATGCTATCGATCCGCTCACCAAGCTTGTCCATATGATCATAGCTGATGGAGGTTATGATGGATATGACCGGATCGGCAAAGTTCGTTGAGTCAAACCGCCCGCCCATCCCGGTCTCAAGGATGCAGTATTGCACCCTCTTTATCTTGAAGAAGAGCATCGCCATTGAGGTGAGAATCTCAAAGGTGGTCGGCCTGTTGTCTTGTGGAAAGGCATCGAGCAGCGGCCTGAACTGGTTCATCAGCTCAATAAGCTCTCCATCGGCGATATGGCACCCATCGACGGATATGCGCTCATTCACTCGCTCGACATGAGGAGATGTATAGAGGCCGGTACGATAGGATTGTACCCGGAGCAGTGAATCGATGATAGTGCAGACGGAGCCCTTCCCCTTTGTCCCGGCCACGTGAATGATGTCGATACCTTTTTCAGGGTTATGGAGAAGATCGAGCAGCCTCACCGTCCTCTGGACATTGTAGTGAAGGGGTGTGTAGGGATGGGCGGCTATAACCTCATGATCGATAAAGGAGTAGAGGTAATCAAGGGCTTCATCTATCGTTTTCAATACCGGGTTGCTCATTGGATGGTGTGTATTGACGTCTCCGACTGATAATAGAATACCATAGCCAGCAATGTCGACTTATAATAAGGAGCGGCTATTTCTCAGGTCAAGCTAATTCATGATAACAACCGGTGCCATCGATAAGAGGCGCTTTATTACTAAGAGGGAGGAAAATCCCCGGGAGGTTAATGGAGAGCGAATTATGTTGATTTCACACTACCCCCGAAGTAACTTTGAATTAACTTTTTAGAGCATCTTCATGGCTCATTTCATCGCAGAGAGAAAGGGGTGAGAGGGTTGCTTGTAGACCACAGGGACAGTGTTGAACAGATAACGAAAACCTCAAACGAAGGGTGGGATCGCCTTTGACATCAAAAAGCTCCTGGAAAAGAGGAAGAGCCTTGAAACTGAGCTGAGCAATCCCGCGGTATGGAACGACAGAGACAGGGCGGCTTCCATCACGAAGGAAATAAAAAAGATAAAGGGCATTGTTGAGCCGTGGGTCGAGGTAAAAAAAGAGGTTGAGGAGCTTGCTGCACTCTACAATCTCGCCCTCGATGAGGGTGAAGAGGAGTTTGAGCCCGAGATCGTTCAAAACCTCACAAGGCTTAAATCAGAGCTCGACCATCTTGAGAAGCTCTCCCTCTTAGGAGACGAGCACGATGGGGCAAACTGCTACCTGACCATTCACTCAGGCGCTGGAGGGACAGAGGCCTGCGACTGGGTGGCAATGCTTCTGCGCATGTACCTGCGATGGGCTGACAGGCACAACCTCAAAACCAAGATCGTCGATATACTCCCCGGTGAGGAGGCTGGTATAAAATCCGTCACCGTCTACATGCAGGGGCAGTATGCCTACGGCTATCTGAAAACCGAGATCGGCATACACAGGCTCGTTCGTATCTCTCCCTTCGATTCAAACCGGAGGCGGCACACCTCGTTTGCGTCCGTCTTCTGTACCCCTGAGGTCGATGATGACATCGTCATCGACATTGAGCCGAAGGACCTTCGCATCGATACCTACCGCGCTCAGGGGCACGGGGGACAGAAAGTAAACAAGACCGACTCCGCGGTAAGGGTCACCCACATCCCGACGGGAATCGTTGCGCAATGCCAGAATGAACGCTCACAGTTCAAGAACAAAGATATGGCAATGAAAATTCTCAAATCCAAGCTTTACGAACACTACAAGGCTGAGAAGGATAGAAAGAAAGAGGAACAGGAAGAGAGCAAGAAGGACATCTCCTGGGGAAACCAGATCCGGTCCTACGTGTTCCAGCCCTACACCCTGGTGAAAGACCTGCGTACCGGGGTCGAGATCGGGAACGGGGATGCTGTGCTCGACGGTGAGATCGACCCCTTCATAGACGCGGCACTGAAAAAGGCGGTGTACGAGAAAGCAGCTGCCGCAAAGTAAGAGCCCATAATGAAAAAAGCTTGTACAGCCCTCATACTTTCTGTATTTCTCCTCGTCAATGGAACAGGCCTATGCAACTACAACCCCCTGGAGCAGAGGAAGATCGTCGTCGGGGGGTTCGAGTATGAGGGGGAGGGCCCCTACGGCTACCTTGGAAAAGCCCTGCAAAAGCTCCTCATTTCAACTGCCTCAAGGATCCCCTTCATCGCTCTTACCGATGAAGAGAGAAGGCTTTTAAAGGAGTTTTCCCGCACGGAGGAGTTTCAGAAGAAGTTCCCCGGGCTCAGAGGGCCAGGCGGATACAGGCTTGAGCCTCTCATCGAAGAGGGCGAACCTGCGGCCGGTGAGTACCCCCTCTTCATCCATGGAAGCTACAGGGTGTTTCAGGAAGGCGGAGAGGGAGCAGGGTCCGGAGGTGTCATGGGGAAGAAGGCTCCTGAGGAGACTCTCTCCCTCACCGTCCGTTCGCACAACTTCATGACCGGTTCATCCAATCCCGACTATCTTATCGAGACAGATCTCAACGAGTTTCTCAATGCCCCCGACAGGTTCCTCATCCCTTTCATCAACCAGCTCTTACGATACAAAACATACACAGTATCGATCAGCACCGATCCACCAGATGGAATCATCTTTGTCGACCACAGGCTCGCAGGCATCGGAAACGCCGGTTCTCTGCTTCTTACGCCGGGGTACCATCGCATAGATGTGAGGCTCAAGGGATATGAGGACTATTCGGACATGGTTTGGGTTTCAGGGGACGGCTTTCTGAGGCAGGTTCATCTGAAAAAGGCAGAGGGGAAGTTCCGGTACAGGGCTGAATCTAACGTAGAAAAAGCCGAGGTATATATCGATGGAACCTTTGCGGGTCCTGCACCACTGGGCTTTGCAATGGAGGAACCTGACACAACCCTCACCCTCATCAAAGAAGGGTACAGGAGCGTATCCATACCATTGAGCGGCCTGGGCAGTGATAGGGGGGAGCTTTTACTTACAATGGTAAGGCCGGATGAGCACAAGAGCCTTCTGGGGGAGGCTGAAGCGCACAGGAAACGTTCCCGTCTGCTTTACCGTGCGGGGCTTGGTATGATGGGGCTTACGATCATCTCGGGTGTACAGACAACGCTGAACAGACAGAAAGCCGACCTGTACCGGGGGATCAATGAGGAGAGGTACGATGCGGCCGTTCAGAAAACCACCCTGTACACAGCTCTCACCGCCTCCTCCCTCCTCATTGGAGGGGGTATTTTCACCCTTTCCTTCATCCAGATACTCAGGTATTTTAAGCTATACAGCGATGGAGAGAGCTTAATCTTCCGGGTTCAGCCTATGGAGAAATAGGGGTCTTCTGAGCATGAAGTTGAGAAAAATCGCCCTCGGCAGGAGCTTCTACTCCCTCTTCAAGGAGAAGAAAGACAGGCAGCTTCTCATCGATGAAATAGAGGAACTTCTCGTATCCTCGGATTTCGGCGTCGAATTTACTGCTGAAGTCATAGATGAGCTGCGCGTCCGCTGCGATTCCTTCGACGGCAAGAGGATGATAGGAACTCTCAGGGATATAATCAGGGATAGGATGTTCAGAGACCTTCCCCGGCTCACAGGAAACGGCATTACGGCAGTTGTGGTTTTCGGGGTGAATGGATCGGGGAAGACAACTTCAGTAGGAAAGCTTGCCTACAAGCTGAAAACAGAGGGAAAGAGGGTGCTCATAGCAGCAGCCGACACCCACCGGGATGCCGCCATCGAACAGCTTTCGATATGGAGCAGGAGGGTCGATGTTCCACTTATTAAACAGTACCAGGGGTCGGACCCCGGCGCCGTGGTGTTCGATGCCTGCGATTCTGCGGTGGGCAGAGGAGTGGATGTTCTCATCATCGACACCGCAGGCAGACTGCACACCCGGGAGAGTCTCATGGAGGAGCTTGCAAAGATAGGGAGAATTCTCGACAAAAAACTACCCGGCAACAGGAAGGTGAAACTGCTCACCCTCGATGCAACGACGGGGCAGAACGGCATATCCCAGGCTTCGGTGTTCAATGAGTACATCGGGGTTGACGGTATCATTTTGACCAAGCTCGACTCCTCGGCGAAGGGTGGAATCGCTTGCACCATTTCGGGGAAGCTGAAAATACCCATCGTATATGCCGGCATCGGTGAGAATCTGGATGACCTCGTCGATTTCGATGTAAACGAGTACCTCGACGCGATCTTCGCCTCGTCCTGAAAATGCCCCGTTTCAATCCTTGAGGCAGCTTGTAGTGCATCCAGAGGGGGAGAAGGGGTCTCTTAAAGGAGAGAGGGATGGACAGGTTTGAGCTAATGAAGCAGTTGAAGCAGCAATCCGACGAAAAAATCGTCCTCCTCGTGCTGGATGGCCTCGGAGGTCTTGCACGGGAGGGCAAAACCGAGCTGGAAGCGGCTCGGACTCCCAATCTCGATGCTATTGCACGGGAATCGGAAACAGGTCTCATGGTACCCATCACACCGGGTATAACACCGGGCAGCGGCCCTGGCCACCTTGCCCTCTTCGGTTATGACCCTCTGAAATACATCATCGGGAGGGGGATACTGTCAGCCCTCGGGGTGAAGTTCCCCGTGGAGGATGGCGACCTTGCCGCACGGGTCAACTTCGCCACCATCGATGAGCATGGAAATATTGCAGACAGGAGGGCGGGCAGGATACCCGATGAAACAAACATGGAGATGTGCAGAAAAATCCGCACCATAAACCTGCCGGGGGCCCGGTTCTTCATCGAAACCGAGAAGGAGCACCGGGCAGCGCTGGTGCTGCGGGGCAGGAAGTTTTCGGATGCTCTCACAGAAACCGATCCGCAGAAGACCGGTGTCCCGCCTCTTGACGTACAGCCGCTTGACGGAAGTTCCGCTGCCCTCCAAACGGCCGAACTGATCAACCTCTTCATCTCCAGAGTCAGGGAAACGCTGAAGGATGAGCACCCCGCAAACGGCATTCTCCTCAGGGGCTTCGCCCTCTACACAAAAATCCCATCTTTCAGGGAGGTGTACGGCCTTCATGCCTGTGCAATCGCCGGCTACCCCATGTACCGGGGGCTCGCAAACCTCGTCGGTATGGACGTCATTGAAACGGAGAGTGGTGTTGAGCCCCAGTTCAGGACATTGAAGAGGGTGTGGGGCCCCTACGATTTCTACTTCGTTCACATCAAGTACACCGACAGCTATGGTGAGGACGGCAATTTCGAAAAGAAGATTGCCATTATCGAGGAGGTTGACAGAAACCTTCCGGCGATTCTCGACCTTAAGCCTGAAGTATTTGCCGTTACCGCAGACCATTCAACACCATCGAACTACAAAGCCCACTCCTGGCATCCCGTTCCACTACTGCTAAGGTCGAGATGGAGCAGACCATCATCCATAGAAAAATTTGGAGAAGGCGAGCTTGCGAAGGGAACCCTGGGCATCATAAACTCCACTGACCTCATGCCCCTCCTGATGGCCCATTCCGGAAAACTGGCAAAGTTTGGCGCATGATTCACCGCTCTTATTCGCAACTCCGGGGGCATCCTGCCCGGGCTCTTCGATACGTGTTTTTTTTTTCACTTAGGGTACTGTTAATTCTTGACAAATTACCTCAAGAGGATTAATTTAGCAATAATAGTTAGTTTATTTATCATTATTGTTTATTATGAAATTGCAATTAATAAATATGACCCGGTCTTTTAAAGCTGCTAAAGGCAGCAGGGTCAACTACCATGAATAAGGAGGCAGGAAGATTGCCTGAAAAAATCTATACCACCTATCAGATCGGCAAGTTCTGCCAGGTGAATATACGGACTGTTATACGATGGATTGAGACTGGGAAACTCAAGGCATACGCAACGCCTGGAGGACACAGAAGGGTAAAGTGGAGTGATCTGATAAACTTCTTAACTCAAAATAGAATGCCTATCCCGAAGGAGCTTGAAGAGGCAAAGAAGAGGAAGCTGCTTATTGTCGACAACGATCCCGAACTCATCCAGACCGCATCCAGCGTGATAAAAAAATTAGCAGATGTTGAGCTCAGGACAACGGCTTCCGCCTTTGATGCTGGACTGCTCATTGCCGAATGGGTTCCCGATATCATCATCCTCAACTTCTTCATACCCGACCTCGATGGTTTTGATGCTACAAAGAAGATCAGGGCAAATCCAAGGTTGAAAAAGATATCAATTGTGGCAGTCACATCGAAAATCGATCCCCAGGATCTGGAGAAGGTAAAGAAGAGCGGCGTTGATGCAGTCGTCACGAAACCGGTTGAAAATGATAGCTTCCGCAAGAAGATAGATAAATTCCTTTACTCTTCAAGCCACAGCTGAATATCCTGCAAAACTGCTGTTCTGAGTCCTGAGATCTTCGAAGCCCGGGGGTTGGGGCTGAATGATCAAGGCACATCTGATACCAGCGTAGAGCCCAACGGTCTGAAAAAAATGAAGATTATTCCAGGATTTTGTGATACAATGCCTATTTCTATAAGCAGAAATAGGCTTTTTTATTTCCTGCCGCCCTGCTTTCGAAGTGAGGCGAAAGTCCCATGAAAACGGCGAAGATAGAGCTTTTAAAAGGAGACATCACAGAGAGGGCGACCGATTCAATTGTCAACACGGCGAACAACAGGCTTTTACTCGGCTCGGGTCTTGGTGGAGCTATTAAGGCGAAGGGGGGTACCTCAATAGCAAAGGAATGTGCTGGTCACGGTGTGGTTGAAATCGGTTCTGCTGTTCTGACGAGGGCTGGAAAGCTCAAGGCCGGATCGGTTATCCATGCCGTTCTCTCAGAGTTTGACGGGGAGATACGAGAAGAGAACATCGCAAAGGCCCTCAAAAGCAGCCTGAAACTTGCCAATAAGCACAGGTTTAAAAGCATATCGATCCCTGATTTAAGCATCGGTATCAGGAGGTTTTCTCCCGGGCAATGCGCCCAGACGCTGTTCAGCGTACTGCGAGATTTCCTGGACTCTGAGAACGAAACCCTCGAGCTGATAGAAATTGTGCTCTGGGACATCGATTCTCTCAGACTGTACAGGACAGCATACTCGAAATTCTTCAAACAGGACAGTTCATGAACATACCCACTATTGTTGCCGGCATAGCCTTTATCAGCATCGTAATCTTCATCATCTACTGGAAAACCTTCAGAAAGCCTATGAGACTCCAGCGCATCTGGTATCAGATAAAGGCAGGCGATACGAGGAATGCAATACGGAACCTGAAAACGATAATAATAAAGCACGGTGGTTCCATCGATGCCCATTTCCTCCTTGCAGAGTGCTACAGGAAGGAGGCGAATTGCGAAATAGCCGTTGTGGAATACCGCTACTGTTTGAAACTCGGGAAGAAACCCTCCTTTGCAACTGTTAGGGAGATAAGGGAGGGGCTTGTCGAATGCCTGCTTGTTTTAAAGAAGGAGGATGACGCCCTCACCGAGCTCCTGGAGCTTTCACGCATCGATCCGAAAAACGATGGCTACCTCTTTGAGATCGCAAAGATATTTTACAATAAGGGAAACATCGAACAGGCCGTCACCTACTTCGATAAGACCGTTAAGTATAATCCGACTCATGCGGAAAGCCTCGGCTTCCTCGGCATGATCATGTACCATGCAAACCAGGTGAAGGAGGCAGTGGCCTATCTCGCACGCGCCATAAAGTACAATCCTCAGAACTACCGCGCCTATTACTACCTCGGGCGGGTGTACATGGAGGGGAGGGATTTCGGAAAGGCAATTACCTACTTTGAAGCGTCCCAGCGCTCATCCGACTACAAGATCCGAGCCTTTTTGCAAAAGGGCAACTGCTACAGGGAGTTGAATGAGCTCGAAAGCGCGGTCGACGAGTATAAAAAGGGAATTGCGGCGGCTGGCGCCAGGGATCAGGGCATCATGCTTGCCACAAAGTACGCCCTTGCAGCGCTCTATGAATACAGGGGAAAGCTTGCAGAGGCAATCGAGCAGTGGGAAGGCATACAAAAAATAAATCCCTCCTATAAGGATGTGCCTCAAAAGCTCGTAGAGTACCAGGACCTTCGTGCAGATGACAACATGAAAGATTTCCTGGTTAGCCCGATACCTATTTTCGAGGGAATATGTCTCGATCTCGTGAGGCATCTGGGGTACGATATAGTTGATATACGCCATGTTAAGTCCGGCATCACTGCGATCATCGCCGTCCCGAGGCATGCAACCATGCGCGACGCCAAGCGCCAGTACATCTACGTTAAGATATACAGGGATGCGGTTAGCCTCGGTCTTACCACGGTGAATAACCTCATGGAAGAGGCAAAGAAACTTCACTGCATCAAAGCAGTGTGCATCTCCCCTGTCCAGTTCAAGCCGGAAGCGATTGAGTTCGCCCTGCCACGACAGATCGACCTCATCGGCGGTCAGAAACTATCCCAGATCCTTTCAGAAATCAGGGGATAACTGGCAATCCTGCAGCCGCATTGAGCATTGCCTGATTCACAGGCTCGCCGGGGGAATCTTTTTTAAAAAATTCCTCTGTTCTAACCGATATATCTAGGAAGTAAAGGGCATTTTTTGAAAGCGCCCATGCAACTCAAAATAAAATTGTTGACTTTATTAAAACTTTTATGTTAACATAATGGAATTCGAACTGTAACGGAGAGCATTCCGTGTCAGAGTACAAGAAGCTTGAGAAGAGATTCGTATCCTATCTCAAAACTCAACTTCTTCACCTCAAAAGAGCCATCACCACCTTCTACCGAAGATTCATGCAGAAGGGCCAGGAGAAGCTGACGGTGATGCTCATACCACACTCTGAAAAGAAGATCTTCAACTTCCAGATATCTCTCTTCACCATTTCCTTTCTCATCCTCGTACTTGCGGGTATAGTTATAGCCTTTTTCATCTCCACCTCTCATTACACGCTCACGAAACGGGAGATGGAGGAGCTGAAAAACTCCCAGGAGTGGAACACTACCGCACTGGAGATGTTCCAGAAAAATATTTCTCAGCTCGACAAGGCAGTTTTGGAGTACAAGGATAACATCAAAGATATAATACAGCTTCTCGGCGCAAGCCAATCTGAAAACATCTTCGGACTCGGCGGCCCCGAAACGGAGATAAAGAACCTTTCTGAGATCATCGGGCTGGGGGGCAAGAATGACTATGAAGCTGAGCTTGAAACCATACGGAGAATCAATGCCGATATCAACGCAAGCAAACGGGTGCTACAGAATTTCAAGAAATTCCTTGAGGCGCGGGAGGAGATAATCCAGAAAATACCGAATAACTGGCCGATCATTGGGGGTGGGTTTATTACCTCCGGTTACGGTACAAGGCGCTCCCCATTCACCGGCAAATGGGCAATGCACCAGGGCGTTGATATAAGCTGGTGGCCGGGTGCTCCAGTCCGTGCTACTGCGGACGGCATCGTGGTTTTCGCTGGCATGAAGGGCGGATACGGGAGGACAGTACAGATCCAGCACGAGTATGGCTTTCAAACCCTGTACGGGCATTGTTCGAGGATCGTCGTTTATGAAGGGAAGCGTGTGAAAAAAGGTGAAATCATCGCCTTTCTCGGTCGCACGGGGAGGGCCACCGGTTTTCATCTCCACTACGAAGTCCGAATTGGAACAACCGCGGTGGATCCGATGATCTTCATGACCACTGAATTCTAGTCCTGCCCAAACGTACTCATAGCCCCTCGTTGACACAAAGAAGCAGGAGCAGCTGCAAATAAAACTCTTCGCACGAAAAAAGTCAGTGTTGCCTTTTGAGCAAAACTAATGTATGATAACCTGCATAGGGAGAGGAAAACCCCCGCAGGTGGTTTACACCATGCGTGAAAACGGGCAGTATCCAGATGGTGAATCATTCGTCAACAGCATCATAGGAGAAGGAACCACCCTCAATGGGGATTTTGAGCTCAATGGCCTTCTCAGGATTGACGGTGTTTTCTTTGGAAAGGTGCGAACAAACGGGAAGGTTCTCATTGGGAAGAATGGGATTGCAGAGTGTGAGATCGTTGCAGGGACTGTCGTTGTTGGGGGAAAAGTTAAGGGAGAGATATTTGCAACAGAGAAAATAACCCTTCTCTCCACCGGTGAGCTGATCGGCAATATCAGAACGCCGAGGCTCATCATAGAAGAGGGAGTTATATTCGATGGTAAGTGTGAGATCATCGAAGATAAAGAACGGTTCAACAAGCTTAAAGAAGAATACTACAGAAAGAGCGAAGCTCACCCACCTCGGAAACCTGTCATCCACAGGGATGCTCAAAGGGCATTGAAGCATGAGCAACCAGCCGCAGCATCCCAGGGCAGTGAAAGCGAGGTGGTTCAGGGTGCAATAAAACAGAAGGTCACCTGAATCCTCTCCTCTCAGGCATTTCCTCCCTACAACGAAACATCCTTACATATGTGATATGTACTCTCCCATATAAGGAGTGCTGGAGGAGCAGCTGGGTGAAGAGAGGCTATTTTATTGTTCTTGAGGGTGCTGACGGCTCAGGAAAAACAACGCAGGCGAGGATTCTTGCCCGCAAGCTCACCTCAGATGGATATCCCTGCATAGCCACGGAAGAACCGGGAGGAACCGATGGCGGCAGGATCATAAGGGATATCATTCTCAATCCCTCCCTTCCCATCTCTCCAAAGACTGAGCTATTCCTCTTCCTTGCGGACAGGGCAGAGCATGTCGATAAGGTGATCAGACCTGCCCTCAAGGACGGGAAAATAGTTGTCTGCTCGCGATATATCTATTCAACCATTGTCTATCAGGGCCTTGTGCGGAAGGTTGCGCCCCAGGACTTTCTATTGAGGATGAACCTCTTCGCAGTGAGTGACATTACACCAGACATAGTGTTCTACATCGACGTGACTCCCGAAGACGGCCTTCGCAAGGCAAAAGAGGATTCTTTAACAAGCCACCATTATCCAGACGGAGACCGTATAGAGAAAGAAGGAATCGAGTTTCAACAGAGGGTACGGGAAGGATACCGGCGTATAGCAGTGCAGTTCGGGGGCATCTTCATCACCATTGATGGAACCGGGGGTATCGAGGAAGTTTCCGAAACCCTCTATGCTCATGTAAAGAGGAGGCTTCAAGATGATTGAAATGGAAAAAACAAATCGCGATAAAAAGAGTATTTCTATCAAGGGCAGTAAGGGAAAAAAGGCCCACAGATCAGGGATAGAGATTGTGCACAGCAGGTTTTACGATGAGCTGAAGCTTGCCGAAACGCTGGAGCTCCACATATCATTTGACAACCTCATTGAGGAGATAACGCAACAGGGAGAGAGGTTTTCAAAAAACCCCACCCTTGAAAACCTCCAGGTGTATAAATCGATGATCAAGGAGTTCATGGAGTATGTCACTGATCGAATGTTCCAGGTCGAGCACTATACCGGGGGGAGAATGAAACAGAAAATCTACACCGTGACCAGAATCATCGATCAGAAGCTCGACACGCTGACGAAGCTTGTGCTCTCGCAGCAGGCGCGAAATATCGATCTTTTGGCAACTCTCGATGAAATTAGGGGGCTTCTTGTAGATCTGTACAAATAATCGGCCTTTAACAGTGATAATTTTGTTTAAATCGCAATCTCATGTGACAGCCAGGGAGAACAGTATGGCAGAGCAAAAAAGAGTGGTTATTGCACGGCTCCTCTACAATAATGAAACCTGTTACCTCAGGGAGCCCGATTTCACCTTACACCGGGGGGACCTCATAGTCGTCGAAACGGCGAATGGCCCCGAAATAGCGTTTGTTTCGGGTCTGAGCAGCTCGGTGTCCGAAAGTGTTGAGATTCGCAACATCCTCCGGAGGTGCGCCGATGAGGACCTGAGAAAGAAAGAGGAGCACGAGAAAAGGAGGGCTGAGGCCTGGCCCATAACACTTGAAAAAATAAAGAAACATAACCTCGATATGAAACTTGTGAGCATTCACTACTTCCTCGATGATTCGAAGGTCATCTTCAACTTTACCGCAGACGGCCGGGTTGACTTCAGGGAGCTGGTGAAAGACCTCGCGTCGGTATTCAAAAAGAGGATAGAGCTCCGGCAGATCGGGGCCCGGGATGAGGCGAAGATAATAACGGGGCTCGGGGTGTGCGGAAGGGACTTCTGCTGCAATGCTATCAAGCATGAGCTGCACCCCGTTACAATAAAGATGGCAAAGGATCAGAACCTCACCCTGAACTCCTCAAAAATTTCGGGTGCCTGCGGAAGGCTACTATGCTGTCTTGCCTACGAGTATGAGGCGTACCGTGAGTTCAAGAAGAGCTACCCCCAGGAGGGGAGCATCCTGCAATACGAGGACAAGAAGGTAACCCTCAACGAGATAAATATCTTGAAGAAGACAGCAACCCTTAAAACGACAGATGGAGTGAACATCGTCATCCCCCTGGAGAAGCTCCCCAGGGAGGTCGAACAGGAGAAGGCACAGCAGGAGGAAGTGAAAGAGCCTCAGCAGCAGGAGACTACCGTTGCTGGAGAGGTTCCATGAACACCCCTTTCCACATGAGCTGGCTCTTTTCTATGCGTCAGCGATAAAATTATATAAAAAAGACCACTCGAGAAATGAGTACAATATGTACATGGATCAAATAAGCAAGTAAATAACCTGTGGTCATTGCGAGGCGAAGCCGAAGCAATCCCGTGTAAATAGTGAAATCAAAATGTCCATTATATAAAGTATTGTGCACACACCCCAGTAAAATCGTTTGATACGGCCGGAAACTATTAGAAATCAACCGGAGAAGCGTTTCAGGGCAAGTTCTTCTACCTCCTCGATCCTCCTTGCGATCCTGCCGCAATGAAGAGGGTACTTCTCAAAATGTTTCCTGATGCTGTTGAGAGAAGAATAAAAGAGAGATTTATACTTTTTATGGGCCATCTTTCTCAGAATGCCGGGTATGAGAGAGAGGAAATACCGGCCATCGGGTTTTTCTTCTGCTACTATCCTGAGGACCTCCTCAAGCTCCTGGACTTTGTCCATGCATTCGCACAGGCTCAACTTCCGAAAAAGTTCCCCCCTCGCCCTCCTCATCACCTCATCTGGAAGGCCAAGCTCATCGATCCTTCTGCTTAAATCAGTTTCAGCGATTCGAAAGAATCCGATCGTTTGAATCCACAGGACATGCCCGCCCACCATGTAGCCGATCTTCTCCCTCCCTTCGTCTGCCAGGAACTCACCGGTGAGTTTTTCACGCAAATAGCTTTTTTTCAACTGGAGGTTGAGTTTATTACCCTGGATGGTGTCGCTGATACGTTCCAGATCCACCGGGAGGGTCTTTTTTCTCCTATCCACAGCAATAACGAACTCTATGTTGTTGTTGAGTCTCCTGATGCTCTGCTTTCCTCCCCTGTACTTGACGTACTCGTTTGTCATCAGGCTGATCTTTCCTGCTCCGGTGCAGATATCGATGAGCTCTTCGAAAGGTATGATTCCCTCCGTGCTGTAGCTGACGAGGACGTGGTCGGTTTCCAGTGAGGAGATGAGGTTTCTGAAGGCAGCGGATGCTGTTTCCCGATAGCAGTAATCCGACCTCGTATTTACCCAGTCTTTCCTGATGGCAGCCTTTCCTGCCGTTTCTCTGCTTTGCCCACCGCCCTCTGAAAGCAGCGGTTTATCCCAGAGCGCAATAGAGTTCAGCATGTGATAGTTGCTTCCGTACTGGTGCTGGTTGTAGGGGGGGTCGAGATACACCACATCGTACTGCTGCCCTGCAAGGAGGCCGCTTGTCATGAGCAGGTTTGCATCTTCCCGGAAGACCCGCTGGGGCTGCTCAGAATCAATGAGCACGGGGGGGCTGAGGGAGATTGGTTTCAGTATCCTGCTCAGGGCATCTGCGGAAAATCCACCAAACCCCTTGTGATATGCCTTGAATACACCCGAGGTGTTGGTATGAGTTGCTGCCCCGTAGAGGAGAAGGGCAAGGAGCAGGTTTTTCTCCCTTTTCAGGTGTTCCTCGCAGCTAACTCCTTCTTCCGGGTACAACCGCTCAAGCTCATTGCGTATCTTATCAATGGTGAGACCGTTGGAGCGGGTGTAAAAAAGCCTCTCCGTTTTATAATCAGGGTTTTCATCGCATCTGGGGCTGAAAAAGCGCGCTATGTACTCTTCCTCCTCTGCGGGAGGTGAAAGGGAGTTGAGATGTGCGATGATTCCATCAATGCCGCCCCAGGAGGTGTACATATTTTCAAGGTCGCTCTTATTAATAGTCAGATACGATTGGTTGAGAACGTAGGAATAGTGCTCCCAGTCATTTGCATGCACTTCAAATCCGAGGTACTTCGCAAGGCGAGAGACGATTCCGCTTCCAGCGAAAGGGTCAAGAAATCTCTTCCCCCCGCACTTTGATCCACACACCATGCTGAGAGCACCGTGAATGAGCGTAAGCAGCCTTCTCTTATTACCTATGTAGGGTATGATCTGCCGGGTGAGGTAGGGTAGATTCAGGTCTTCATGATCATGAAATAGTGTTTGTTCGCTATGTTTCATCCTGTATCTTCTTCAAGATTTTTTTAAAAACATCCAGTGCACCTTCAATCTGTACCTCGGTAATGACCGCAGGAGGTTTAATCTTCACCACATTCCCCAACCCCCTATAGCGTGAGCTCCCGAACAATACCCCTTCCTCCATGCACTCTTCCACGAATCTCTTTGTTTCATCGGTTGCCGGTTCTTTGGACGTTCTGTCCCTAACCAGCTCAACTCCGATCATCAAACCGACACCGCGCACGTCACCAATCAATTCATACCGATCTTTCAAATCGTTTAACTCGCTGATAACGATATTACCAAGCTTCTCACACCTGTTCAGAAGTTTCTCCTCCTCGATGATTTTCAAATTCTCCAGAGCCGCAACCATGGAAAGCGGAAAATGCCCGAAGGTGAAACCGTGATCACCAGGATGAAAGACAGGTAACCCCCTTTTTGACAGGGTACCTGAAAGAGGAAATCCTCCTCCAATACCCTTTCCATAAACAATTATATCGGGCACAACATCGTAGAGCTCACAGGCGAACATGGCAGGTACGCGGGCAAAACCGGTCTGAACCTCATCGTAAATGAGAAGGATATCATACCTGTCACATATCTCCCTCACTTTCCTGTGAAATTCAAGTGGAAATGTAATCTGGCCTCCGTTGCCCTGAATGGCTTCCATAATCAGTGCGCTCACCCGGCCGTCCGGTGCTTTCCCAATAGCCTCATCAATGAACTCGGCGCACTGAATTCCGCATGCCGGGTATTCAAGGCCGAAGGAACATCGGTAGCAGTAGGCCCCGGGCACTCTGATCACATTCCCCGTGTAGGGGATGAAGTGATCGTTGGGGTGTGGCCAGCTCACCGACATTGAAGCAAGGGTACGTCCATGGTACCCGTTGTAAAGCGCCACAAATCCGCCGGGTTTCCTGTTGAGCGCAAGTTTAAGTGCACCCTCTGTGGCAACAGACGCATGGAGGCAGAAGGAGACCCGCCCAAGCTTCCTGTCGCCTTCTCCTGGGGCGATGTCGGACAGCTTCTTTGCCAGCAAAAGCTGCGGAATGGTGTAGAAGGTGCTTCGCGCATGGGTGAGCTTGTCGATCTGCGCCTTCACGGCACCAAGTATGCGTGGATGGTTGAAACCGGTGTTCAGGGACCACGCCTGGGAAGTGCAATCGATGTACTCCCTGCCGTTAACATCCCAAAAAACTGCCCCCTTCCCAGATTCGACGATAACATCCGTCATTTCTCCCCATCCGGAGAGTATGGCTTCCTTACCCTCCTGTATTGCGCTTGCAGTAATTGTCTCCATTTAATCACCTCCCGCAAGACCATGAGCGCCCGACATTCCTCTTGCTTTCGAGCATCGGATCGGAAGATCGCATAACTTTCTCACCCCTTCACTGCGCCCATTGTCAGGCCGCGAACGATATGTTTTTGAGCAAAGAAGATGAAAACAACCTCGGGTACGGTAATAAACGTAGATGTCGCCGTCATTTCTCCCCACATGATCCCCTTTGCAGATATCAAGCCAGTTGCAAGTATGGGGAGGGTAAAGGCATTCCTCGACGTCAGCACTAGCGCTATGATAAACTCGTTCCACGAGAATATGAAAGCCAAAATAGCGGTTGCAGCAATGGCGGGAGCAGAGAGCGGAAATACTATCCGAAACAGAACTCCAAACTGATTGCAGCCATCGATCAATGCGCTTT
>CAZPCG010000002.1:0-26949 GCA_964584875.1 uncultured Spirochaetota bacterium | reverse complement strand
CGGTCAGGTCAGGCACAGGGTGGGAGATATCATCGTTTGGCATGGACAGGATGGGGAGCAGCGTTATTGAACCCCTGCACCCCTTAAGCATCCCGGAGCGCTCATAAACCTCGGCAAGGTCGGAATAGAGATAGCCAGGGTACCCCTTCCTGGAGGGTATCTCACCGCGTATCGTTGAGATCTCCCTCAGGGACTCGCAGTAGTTAGTCATGTCAGTCATGACGACGAGCACGTGCATCTCTTCATGGAAAGCGAGGTACTCGGCAAGGGTGAGCGCAGTGCGCGGTGTGATAAGCCGCTCTATGGATGGATCATCCGCCAGCGAGAGAAACAGGGCTACGTTTTCAAGAACGCCGGAGTCCTCGAAGGAGCGGATGAAGAACTGCGCCACGTCGTGCTTGACGCCCATCGCCGCAAACACGCAGGCGAACTGAGCCTCCTCCCCGCGAATCTTGGCCTGACGGGCAATCTGGGCCGCAAGCTCGTTGTGTGGGAGGCCGTTCCCCGAGAAGATGGGCAGCTTCTGACCGCGGATAAGGGTGTTCATCCCGTCAATCGCAGAGATTCCCGTCTGGATGAAGTCCCTGGGATACTCCCTCGCCGTGGGGTTAATCGGCCTTCCGTTGACGTTTAGCAGAACCTCTCCCCGGGGCGGAGGGCCGCCGTCGATCGGATGGCCGAGCCCGTTGAAGATGCGCCCGAGCATATCACGCGAGACAAAAACCTCAAGCGGGCCGCCTGTAAACCGCACCCTGGTCTTCGGTATGGTGAGACCCGTTGTGCCCTCGAAGATCTGGGCAACGACCATATCACGGGAGGTTTCAAGCACTATACCGAGCCTTGTATTACCCTCAGCATCCATACACTCGATGAGCTCGCGGTACCCGACCGGATGTGTGTTCCTCACAAAGAGGAGGGGACCATCGATCTTTTCAACGCCGATGTATTCCCTGCCCTTTATGAGTTCCCTTTCTATCTCATGTAAACTCTTCGAAAGATGCCCATGAGATTCACCAGGTGGATTTTGTGACAGGGAATTTCGTTCCCCCGAAACATCGGTCATCCTCAGTTACTCCTGTAAAAAAAAAGGTAATCATAGACCTGGCAGTGCCTGCGAACTTCGAATTTTATGTACCTGCCCTATTATAAATTCATGATAATGTATTGGTCCATTTTGTTTATAATGAAAACTCGAAGTTCGCTTAATCTTTACTCGATATAAAATCGCATTCAGCTCGGACGGCTAGGGTCGGCCCCGTCACTTCAGGCATAGATCGCCTCAAGCTGTTCCATGGAACGCTCAAGCCTTGCCTCTATTCTGTCAAGCTCTGAAAGATCATCGTTGGGCACGGTAAACTTCATCTTGACGATATCCTGGTACACCTTCATGCGGCGAAGCTTCACGAGCGTTACACCCCGCTTTATCGCCTCCGCCCCCCTCCTGTAGTAGGTCAGTATTATACTCAGCATCTTCACCTGCTTCTCAAGGGTCGAGTAGCGGTCGATCTCATCAAAGGCATTCTGCTGGAGAAAGCCATTCTTGAACAGGGTGCACACACCGAGGATGAAGCGCTGACTGTCGGGCAGGGCGTCAGGCCCGACCAGCTTCACAACCTGCTGGAGCTTCACCTCCCTGAGCAGAAGGTCCATAATATCCCTGCGGTCCTTCACCCACTCGCCGCTAATATGCCGCTCCCACCAGGCACCGATATCGTTCAGGTACTCACTGTAGCTTTCAAGCCAGGAGATGGAGGGATAGTGCCGCGCATTTGCAAGGCCCTTATCGAGGGACCAGAAACATCGAACAAATCTCTTCGTATGCTGGGTGACGGGCTCGGAAAAATCCCCTCCTGGCGGAGATACGGCGCCCACTATGGTGACCGAGCCTATTCCCCCGGACAGGGTCTCCACGTGTCCTGCCCGCTCGTAGAACTCAGCCACGCGAGTCGGGAGATAGGCGGGGAAACCCTCCTCCGCCGGCATTTCCTCCATCCTTCCCCCCAGTTCCCTGAGCGCCTCGGCCCAGCGAGAGGTTGAATCTGCCATGACGGCGACATGATACCCCTGATCGCGGAAGTACTCGGCTATTGTCACGCCCGTGTAAATGCTTGCCTCCCGTGCCGATACCGGCATGTTCGAGGTATTGGCGATGAGAACCGTCCGCTCCATGAGCGTTCTGCCCGTGCGAGGATCGGTCAGCTCTGGAAACTCCGTCAGTACATCGGTCATCTCGTTCCCACGCTCACCGCAGCCGATGTAGACGATGATGTCCGCATCGCACCACTTCGCAAGGGCCTGCTGGGTCATGGTCTTGCCTGTCCCAAACCCGCCCGGCACGGCAACCGTCCCCCCCTTTGCCACGGGGAACAGGGTGTCGATCACCCTCTGGCCTGTAATCAACGGAAGGTCAGGGGGGAGCCTCCTGCGCACCGGCCTCGGCCTTCGTATGGGCCAGCGGTGCAGGAGGAAAAGCTCACTCACCCCGTCCTCGGTTCGCATCCTGGCAACAGGCTCATCAACGGCGTACTCACCCTCAGGAACGATGAACTCAATAACACCCTCCAGTCCAGGCGGCACCATTATCCTCTGCTCAACGCGTTCGGTTTCCTGCACCGTGCCGATGACAGTCCCCCCTGACACCTGATCGTCAGGGGAAAGGAGCGGGTGAAACTCCCACCTTACGTTCCTGTTGAGGGAGGGAAGCTGAACCCCCCGCTCTATGTATTCGCCCGAAAGATTTCTTATATCCTCAAGGGGCCTCTGAATGCCGTCATAGATGGTGCCGATCAGCCCCGGCCCAAGCTCCACGGAGAGCGGCATTCCCGACCCGTATACCGGATCGAGAGGGGCAATGCCTGTAGTATCCTCATAAACCTGAATGATTGCTCTCTCCCTCTCAAGCTTGATGATCTCCCCCACAAGATGCTGCTCCCCAACCCTCACGAGCTCGAACATCATGGCCTCTTTGACGCCCATCGCCTCTATAACCGGGCCGTTCACCCGGTACACCTGTCCGACAACCCTCTCCATGCACCACTCTCCACGCTTAAGTCTGGCCATGCGACTATTCCCCGAAGAGTTTCTCGTAGATAAGACTGCGAATCCGGGGATGGTAGCGCACAAACCTCGTTTCGACCTGGTTGTTGAAAGCCGTTTTTCCATCGGATGCCGTGAGAACCACGCCCTGCCTTGTCATCGGTGGGTCTCCTGAAAGCTCAAGCCGCACTTCTCTTCCTGTAAGCTCCCTCACCCTCCGGCAGGCGGACCGAAGCATCGCGTCATCGATGAGTGGACGTTCCAAAGCCGATCCATTTACCACTGCCGACCCTGCCCCAAGACCGACGGCGGCCTCAACAATCCAGTTCTGCAGCACCTCCCTGTACCCGGGCCTGGACGCCATCGCGCGAACCTCACTCTTTGCCCGCCCTATTGCCTCCTGTAAAACCGATTCCCTCACACGCATCGATCTTCGTTTTATCTCTATCTTCAAGCCCGCAAGTATCTTTGCTCTGGCATTGCGCGACTGCTCTTCTGCCCGCCGGCCTGCTTCTTCCAGAATCGATTGAGCCTGGCGCTGGGCGCCTGCTATCCGCTCCTCTGCCTGCTTTTTCGCATCAGCGATGATCCGCTCAGCCTCACCTGATGCTTCCTGCTCAATACCCGTTATCAGCGCTCCCTTTCCCTCCCCTTCCTTCTTTTCCGATCCAGGGTCAGAGCTGGCTCCCCGTTCTGTCATCACGACCTCGCTTCCTCACAGCTTGATTCCAATTGCCGCAGTCACCATGTCGCGTATGCCGGGACGGTCTGCCTTCGGGCCTTCCCTGTCCGGTATTTCGACCAGGAGGGGAAAACGCTCCACGAAGGTATACCGGTTGACAATCGACCTGATGAGATCCGCCGTTCGCTCTGTTACGATGATGATGCCAATAGATTCGTCCTTCAGCGCCTCCTCAAAAGCCCTTTGGGCCTGCTCTTTGCTCTGTACAACCTGGCCCCCAACACCGGCAATGGAAAATCCTAAAACGGTATTTTCATCGCCTATGACGAAGTACTTCACGTTTTCACTCCACCATCACATCACACCTTACCCAGGATCATCAGTGCAGTGATGAAGCCGAATATGACAAGCCCCTCTGCCAGTGCGACGAATATCAGGGCCTGCCCGGCTATCTCTGGCTTCTCAGCGACAGCCCCCATGGCTGCAGCCCCAACATTGCCGATCGCAAGGCCGGCACCGAGCGCCCCGAGCCCGAAGGCCACTGCGGCAGCAATGAAGGCAAACTTTGAAACCTCTGCCCGCTCACCAGAAACAGAGGGTTGAACCGCCACTGCTCCCTCGACGCCCGGCCCTCCCTCCTGAGCAAAGAGTCTTACACCAGCGATCATACCGGCAATGGCAAGAACAGAAAAAAGTACTGCAACGCTTACAAGAATGCGATTCCTCAGCTGTTTTCTTCTCTCAACTCTCGGGTCACTACCATTCATGTTGATTTCCTCCACCGGATATTACCCGGATATCACTCGGATATTGCTGCCGCCATCCTGCTTCAACCACGGCTTCGCAGCGAAACGGGTGAATAGAGCCTACCGGTTCCGCTGAAAAACTTCGTAAAGAACTCATAGTAGTTCAGTCGGAGGGACTGAACCCCTGCAGACAATCCCTCAAGCCCGATGACGAGCACATTCCCGCAGATCAGGATGAGAACTGACCAGACGCTGTATCCACCTCCACGGGCTGCCATCCTGGCAAGCTCAAAGAAGGCGGTCATCAGGCTAACATGGGCTATCCCCAGACCCGCAACTCGCATGAACGACAGGGTATTCGAGAGATATCCGCTGAATACCTCAAGGAGCTCGACCACCCCTTCCATTATGAAGTGAAGAGGAGTGAACATGGTGAAAGGTTCCCCGCTACCCCTCTCTCGCTCGAGGGCAAAGAGCAGGGGATGCTTTACGAATATCATAACAGCAGGCAGGCCCACGGCGTAGAAGAGTGGCGAAGCCTGCGGAAGGCTTCGATATCCATGCCGGACAAGATACCATGCCGTATAGATGCCTCCGGCAAATAGCCACCCACCGATCAGCCCGCCTCTATCCAGAATGAGCTCTACCCACTTACCCTTTCTGAAAAGGTTGATCCAGTTGAACAGGAGGCCAACCCCTATAACGGCAATGCCAAAGATGACCGTTATGGTAAGAATGTCGAAAATATCATTCACAAAGGATCGCTTATGGGGACTCCCTAAAACGATACCGTGGAAATCAAACCACAGAGGCTTCGTCCACTCCATACCGAAATAGGAGCCAAACAGCACTCCGGTGACTACCGAAGCCATGCCACACCAGATTATCAACTTCGAAAGGTTTTTCAACCCCTCCTTCTGTGCCCTGATGAGCATGGTTCCGATAATCCCTAGAAGCATGAGTATCAACCCCTGGCCAACATCCGCAAACATGAGCCCGAACATGATGAGATAGGCAACCATGACGAAGGGGGTTGGATCGATTGTTCCGTACTCCGGTACCCCGTAGTTTGTGACGAGCATTTGAAAGGGTGTCAAAAACTTAGGATTGCGAAGCTGAACCGGGGGTTTGAGCTGGTCCAGTTTCCGCCGCAACAGCGCTTTCGGGTCGTTCCATTCAATGAAGCAACGACCCTGGGTGGCGGATTCGATGTCTCTTACAAGCGGGGGAAGCTTCTCCGATGGCAGCCACCCCGAAAAGAGAACTGTACGTGAGGTTCTCCTGAAATAGGTCTGTATCTTATAGAAAAGCTCGTTTATCCTGAGCTGCTTCCACAGCTTGATCAAACCGCTCCTGTTCCTCTCGACAACCTCCCTCTTCTCATTCTCAAGCCTGGAGTGCTCCTCTCTGAGACGTGCTATCTTTCCATCAAGATTGCCACTGATACCTGCCCGCAGGTCACCGACATCCTTTGAGACCTCAACATCTTCCCAGCCTGACTTCTCAAGTATGCCCTCGATATGAGCGGAATCCCGCTTCATTGTCACGAGCAGAAAATGATCAAATCCCTCCTCGGTGTGCAGCGGTATGGCAACCGAGGGCGTTGTGCTGAGCTCGCTTGAAAAAAGCTCGATGCTGTCGTGCGGCAGGCGTCCCAGGCGAATCGCGATGAAGGAGTACTGTCCTCCTATGCCGCGCTCCCTGAGGCGTGAGCCGTACTTCTCCAGTTGCGATTTTATCTCAGAATAACTTGCAATTTCCTGCTGGATTCTGCGCTGTTTCTCTCTCAACTGCTCGATCTCATTCACTATGCTGTCGAGTCTTTTTGTCTCCTCGTCGAGGTTCAAAGGCTCCCTTTCCCCGATATCGAGCTCCGCTGCTGATGGTGGACGCTGGGGATACCGGGTTTCAACAATTTCAGGCTCCACACCTTCCTGGCCGTTTGCCTGCCCAAGCAGCCCTTCAACACGCTTCCTGGTCTCCACAATCCTGTTCAGTGAGACCTTTGGATTTATTGCATGCAGCTTATCCGACCACCGCTCCTTCACGTCGGACACGTTCATGAAATGCATGACACCCTCCCGCAGAAGCACCTCGGTGACACTGTCAGCATCACGATCAAGCACGACAGCGAGCAGTTGTACCATCGGCGTCGTAAACATCAGACAAGACCCCTGATCCTCTCTTTCGGAAGTCGGTACTGCTTTGCAAGCAAAACGGTCCTGATCATCCTCACCTCATTCTTCTTTAAGATAAAATAGGAAAGGATGATGCCAATCGTAAAGGGATACCCTGCAAGTATCCGTCCCACTTCATGTACAAGAATCTGCTCCAGGATGCGCTCTATCAGGAGGAGGCGGGAATGGGTATCAGCGGTGGGTGTTGCAAGGAGAGTTGCAACTCCTGGATACTTTTTCTTTATGACCCCCTCAAGTATACCGGCCACGCTCTGGGAGGCATACGCTTCCATTACCGATTTCTCAGTGCCCCGGAAGCCCGAAGGAATGGTTAGTGCCACAACCTTTTCAAGAGGCAGGTTGTAAAAGCTTTTAAAGCGGATAATCCAGTTTATATTTTGAAGGTCAATTTCAACCCCGATGAGCCTGAGGGCTTCACGGCGGTCGGTTTTGTTCAAACGCTCAGCAGAAGCGATGAGCTCCCTGTAATAGTAATGGTCGAGTGCAATCTCAAGTGGAAAGAGGGAGCGTTCCCTCTCAACCGCATCCCTGTTCTCCTCGACGAGCTGACCGTAGGGGGTATCCCGGAGCTCCTCGATTATCCGGGTGAAACCCGGAGCATCGGCGATTCTGATCGGATCAAATTCATGGAGGATCTTCTCTAAGAAGAGGTACTCAGGCTCTTTCCCACTGCCCTCTTCCCTGATCCTCTGGCGAAAAAAGTGACGGAGCGCAGTTTTCAGATTCTCAATCTCATAGGATGCAGCAAGCGCCCTCACAACATCACGAACTTCATGCTCTACATACTTCTCGATTTCGCGGTAGAGCTCGACTTCCTGCCTGAAAAGCCCCAACTCCCCTGCTTTTACGTCCCCCGTTTTGGTGTAGATTTCCCCAATCATGCTGTAGGAAGTGCCTCTGAGGAGTGCCAGAGCGTCGTGAAATGTCGGGGCATCTATAAAACGCTCGAGGAGATTTTCGCCCAGGAGCTTTGAGATACGCGCCCGGAGCTTCGCATTTATGAAAGCATACCGTTGAACCTGTGATGCCATCAGCATCCTTCCTTACTCGAACACCCCTCCCCGTATCATCGCGACGATCTGCTCAACGACCTCGTCCACGGATCCTTTCACCCGGTCAATCTTCACCCTGCTTTCCTGCTCGGCCTGATGCAGTGCTCTTTTACGGGTTTCCTCCGCTTCCTTTACCGCCTTTGCCACGGCATCCCTGATGATCGACTGGGCCTGGCTTCTGGCATCGGCTATTCTCCGGTTTGCATCCCTTTCGGTATTCTGCTTTATGCTGCTGGTTTCCTCACGGGCTCTGCGAAGAAGCTCTTCGACCCTTTTTTCTGTTTCAAGTATTTCAGTAACTATATCCTTCATGTATATCCTTTATTGGCTCCTGCCGCATCTGCCGTGCACCGTTATATGCTTCAAAATACGCCGGACTGTGCTAAAATTGCGAACAATAACCATCATTGTCAAGGGATTTTTGGATCGGCAGGCAAAAAGGCCGGGTTTCCAAGCCTGTGATGCTCCTCTGTTCAGACGATTCATGAATTGACACAGGGGATGTTTCATGTTACCTTGGCACTACCGTATTTTCATCCCTGTATACGGCACATTTTCTTCGATTTTTCGGCACAACATAATATTTACTGGGGAAGATTGACAAATTCACTTGATTATAAAATTTATCCGGAGGATGGAGCTATGGCAAAGATGTACTACGACAGCGATGCAGACCTGTCTCTGCTGAAGGGAAAGACCCTGGCAATAATCGGTTATGGAAGCCAGGGTCACGCACAGGCGCAGAATCTCAGGGACAGCGGTCTAAACATCATCGTTTCTGAACTGAAGGGCACCGATAACTGGAAGCTTGCAAAGGATCACGGATTCGACCCTCTGAGTGCCACTGAAGCGGCAGAGAGAGCTGACTTCATCCATATTCTCCTGCCTGATGAGCTGCAGTCACGAATCTACAGGGAATCCATAGAGAAAAACCTGAAAGCCGGTAACACCCTCGTTTTCTCCCACGGCTTCAACATCCACTACGATCAGATCGTGCCACCCTCTGAGATCGATGTTATCATGATAGCTCCAAAGGGCCCCGGGCACCTTGTTAGGAGGATGTACGTAGAGGGGAAGGGTGTGCCGAGCCTGATTGCCGTCCACCAGAATAAATCGGGGAGAGCGAAGGAGCACGCCCTCGCTTATGCGAAGGGCATCGGTGCTACGAGGGCCGGTGTAATTGAGACGTCCTTCAAGGAAGAAACAGAAACCGACCTTTTCGGGGAGCAGGCCGTTCTGTGCGGGGGGATCACCGCCCTGATCCAGGCGGGCTTCGAGACACTCGTTGAAGCCGGCTACCAGCCTGAAATAGCCTATTTCGAGTGCATGCATGAGATGAAGCTCATAGTCGACCTCATGAACGAGGGCGGCATGTCGCTCATGCGCTACTCTATCAGCAACACCGCCGAGTACGGTGACTACACGAGGGGGCCGCGGATCATCGATGATCACGTGCGGGCTGAAATGAAGAAGATGCTCAGGGGAGTTCAGAGCGGAGAGTTTGCGAGGGAATGGATCCTGGAAAATCAGGCTAACAGGCCTGTGTACAACAAGCTGAAGAAAATGGGCGAAGAACATCTCATTGAAAGGGTCGGAAAAGAGCTGAGGGCTATGATGGCCTGGCTGAAAAAATAGGGGTCGCCTGTATAATCTCTATTGGTCTGAAAAGGGTGCCTTAGGGATGTTTTCCAGGAAGCCGTTCACCTCCTGGAGGGTGGGAAGGGCTGGAATCACACCCTTCCTTGTAACCGTGATGGCCCCGCAGGCGTGGGCAAAGCGAAGCATATCCTCTGCCTCGTCTTTCGCAAGGTCGAAGGCAGCCTGACCCTCCCTTATTCTCTGGAGCATCTTGCACAACACCCCTCCAACAAAGGCGTCGCCTGCACCGGTTGCATCGACGAGGTCCACCCGGAAGGCGGGAACCTCAATTGCGATCGTCCCATTGCTGAAGGAGCAGGAGCTCTCACCTCTCGTCACTAAAACCATCCTTGGTCCATGCTTGAAGATGAGATCGAATCTCCGATCGAATCCCGAAAGATGTTTTACCCCGGTAAGAAATTCGAGCTCTTCAACGGTGATCTTCACAATGTCGGCGTACTGGAGGCCCCTCTCCATCTCTGCCTTTGCCTGCCCGAGGTTTTCCCACAGCGACGGCCTGAGGTTGGGGTCGAAGGAAATGATCTTTCCCGCCCCTCTTGCGATCTCAAGGGCACTCAACGTTGTGCTTCTCAACGGTTCGTCGGTGAAGCTCAAGGACCCGAAGTGGAATATTTTCGAGTCAAGTATGTATCCCTTATCGAGCTCATCCTGTCTGAGGGATATGTCAGCCCCTCCGTGCTTCCGGTAGAAGGTGAAATCTGGTTCTCCATCAGGCTTTACCGCTATGAATGCCAGCGTTGTATTGACCGTTTTTCCCACCCTGAGCAGTTCGATATCCACACCCGCTTTTGCAAGGGTATTCCTGAACAACCTCCCGAAGGAATAGCTACCCACCTTGCCTATGAACCCCGAACTGCCCCCGAGCCTGGCAACTGCGGCGGCAACATTTGCAGGGGCTCCTCCAGGAGCGATCGTAAAACCCGAAGTATTTTCAAGCAGCACCCCTTTCTCCACAGAGAGAAAGTCGATCAACGCCTCGCCTATGCTCACAACATCGGGCATTTCAATTTCCCCCGTACGACAAAAGCTCCGCCAGGAACCTTTCAAACTCAACCTCTCCCAGCTCGGCGGGGCTGGATTTCATCGTATAATCCAGTTTTGTCACCGCTGCAAACAGCGCCCGGAAGGTCCTCAGGTTTACCCTGCCAACGATCTTCTGTATCCGTTCAGCCTCCATCTTTCTAAGACCGAGCTTTTTTACAATCCACGGGAAATCATACCCTCCCTTTTTCAGTGCATACACGGAGAAGATTTTCAGAATCTCCCTGATGCAGGAAAAGAGTATCCTGGAAGGGAACTCACCATTATCGATGAGCTTGCGATAGATCGAGATCATCTCCCCCGGTGGTTTCTGAAAAAGGGACTGCACAAGGTCAAACACCGTGTGATTGTAGATCGAGGATACAATTGACCGTGCTTTTTCAAGGGTGAGCTTTTCCCCCTCGCCGAGGTAATCCCTGATACTCAGTATCTGATTGTTCAGGTCCTCCATGCCAGTTCCTGAAAGCTCAACGATGTACCGGACAGTTTCACGGTCAGCGGTTATTCCAAGCTCCTGCAACTTCTCTGCGACCCACCGTTCACCCTCGTGGCGAAACATAGGCCAGAAGATGCTCACCCTTCCATGCTGTTCGACCAGCTCCATCACCTGCTTCGAAACTGATTTCTTATCGGACAGCAGAACAAGGACAGCCCCAACATTCGGTGAGCCGAGGTACTCGGGCACGGCTCTGCTGCTCTTCATCCTGTCGAAATCATGCACTACAGCAAGCTTCCTGCCTGAAAAGAAGGAATAGGTGTTGAGATTTTCAACGATTTCCTCCGGAATGGCGTCATCGCCGTGATACACCGTTGTATTCATCGACCGCCTGTCAGTCGAATCACAGGAGAGCCTGCGCTGAAGGTGGCGGATGAACTCCTCCTTCCCTCCTCTCTCTTCTCCGAGAAGGAGGTACACCGGGTGCACCATGCCCTTTTTAAGCTCCTGCAGGAGCTTTGCCGGTGGAATCGTTGTTGTGGGTTTACTCTTTTGCATATGCTATGTTCAACCGCTTCATGAGTTTGTACAGGTTTGATCTTTCAACCTTGAGAACGTTAGCCGCCTTGGTGATATTATACTCATTCTCCCTCAACACATTCGTAATGTACTTCCGTTCGAACAGCTTTTTGGCCTTCTTCAGCTCTAGATTGTACTGGAGCTCTGTCAATAGAGCGGATGCTGCCTCCTCTTCGGTGAGTCTTGGGAGGTTTTGCTCAACATCACGCAGCATTATCGTATCACCTTTCGTGAGAATCGTAATCCTTTCGATCAGATTTTTCAATTCCCTGATATTACCCGGCCAGGAATACATTTCGGTGAGGTATGATCGTGCCTCCTCGCTCATCGTCTTTCTCTTCCTGTTGCTCTCATTGGCAAAATATGCAAGATAGTACTCGATGAGCTGGGGTATATCTTCCCGCCTCTCACGAAGGGGTGGTACGTGCATGGGAACAACGTTCAATCTATAATACAGATCATCCCTGAACCTTCTCTCCCTGATTTCCCTCGTTATGTCTTTATTCGTTGCCGCTATGACCCGAACATCGATCCTGATAGGTGCCACCCCCCCAATTCTCTCGATCTGCATCTCTTCAAGCACACGCAGCACCTTTGCCTGTGCGGCAAGGCTCATGTCGGCAACCTCATCGAGGAAAATCGTCCCGCCGCTTGCAATCTCGAACTTTCCCTTTTTATCGCTCACCGCTCCCGTGAAGGCCCCCCTCTGATATCCGAACAGCTCAGATTCTATCAGGGTCTGTGGAATCGCCGCACAATTCACAGCGACAAAGGGTCCATCCCGCCGCGGGCTTTTGAGATGGATAGTTCTCGCCACGACTTCCTTTCCTGTTCCGTTTTCACCACTGATTAAGACGCGTGAATTGCTTGCAGCGCAATTGTTGATGATGCCCTCGATTTCCTCGAAAGCCCTGGATGTGCCCCTGACCATGTAGTAAATATTCTGATTCCTCTGCCGCAGGGCGATGTTTTCCTTCCGAAGCCCGCTGATCTTGATTGCATGGTCTACGACTTTGAGCACCCTCCCGATCGACAGGGGTTTTTCCAGGAAGTCAAAAGCGCCACTTTTGGTCGCCTGAACGGCCGAGTCTATGGTACCGTGTCCAGAAATCATGATAACCTGGAGGTCACCCTCAACCTCCTTGATCTTCCTCAGTACCTCCATTCCGCCCATCTCAGGCAGCCACAGGTCGAGGAGAACCACATCGACCGTATTGAAGCTGACAATTTCGAGGGCTTCTTTTCCATTTTCTGCAACGAGAACCTTATAGCCTTCGTCCTCAAGAATATCCTTCAGGGTTTCCCGTATTCTCTGCTCATCATCCACGACCACTACCGTTTTCATGCCTTCGCAAACTCCATATAAAAGGTTGTGATCCCGGGTTCACTCTCAAACCATATCTTCCCCTTGTTATCGAGCACTATTTTTTCCACAATGGTAAGCCCCAGTCCAGCCCCTCTTCCATCCTTCGAAAAATATGGATCGAATATGCTGTCCCTTATGTCGGGGTCTATACCGATACCATTGTCGCTGATTGCTATTATGTAACTCCCGTTTCCAGTATCCTTCCCCGGATAGCACGATATTGAAATCGACCCCTTATCCCTGATGGCATTGATGCTGTTATAGATGATATTGAGCAGGGCTCTCCTGATCTGCGCCGCATCAACCATAAGGTACACACTATCCTCGGTATGGGTGAAGGTAAACCCTATGTCTTTATGTGCATCCCTTAGAAAATCAAGTACGCCATTGATGATGGGAATAATATCATGTCTGGAAAGTTTTGTGTCAGGAAATCTTGCAAAATCTGAAAACTCATTGACCATATCTGTGATGGTTTCCACTTCCTTGAAAATTGTGTCTATCCCTTTTGTGAGAACTTCCCTGTATCGATCATTCTTGCTGTAAAGCTTTAACATTCGCTCTGCTGAGAGCCTGATAGGAGTAAGTGGATTTTTGATCTCGTGGGCGATCTTTCGAGCGATATCCCGCCAGGCGGCACTCCTCTCCGAATGCTTCAGAAGTTCTTTGTTCACCCTGAGGTCCCTGGTCATCTTGTTGAACGAATCGATGAGCAACTTCAGCTCATCCTTCGCCTCCAGCTCGATGGTGTAGGTAAGCTCATCATCTGCTACTTTCTGAGTGGCAATGGCAAGAGCTTTGATAGGATCGGTAACTTCCCGAGATATTAGGAGGCTCAGATAAAAGGAGAGAAGAACGAAGGGCATGATAAGAACGATGAACAAAAGAATAATGATTCCCTTCACAGGCTCACGAATTATCTTCAACGTCCGGTAATTCTGCAGACCTGCCGAAATTGTGCTGGTATAACTTCTAATATTATCCGGGACATTCCGCACAAGAATATAGCTCCTGTCATCATCGAGTCTTACCGGAATCAGGAGAAACTCCTGTTCCTCCAGGGAAACTCTCTTCCACCCATGGACATCCAGTTCGGGAAACTTAATTGTTTTATCAAAAGCTTCCATTACCCGCATGTCGCGGAGAAAAATCACCCGCACCTCCCCTCCACCGTCAGTGTAGGAAAGAATGCCGTCGATTGCCTTGAAGGGGATGGATCCCATATCATCCTCGCTGCAATCAGCGCAGACGTCTTCCCACTCATCCCTGCTCTCATAGCTCAACCTGTTGTATAGCTCTTTTGAAACCTCCATAGCGTCCATGAGCGATCCCTCAATGCCACTCATAAACCAGAGGTTTATGCTCTTTGCTATCAGGTTGTTGGAGATCAATGACAAAGGTACTATCGGTATCAGCGTCACCACGAGAAAAAACACAGTCAAACGTAACCTGAATTTCGACCCTTCCCTGTTCTTAATCCGCTCCATCACAACCTGGAACAGGTTGTACAGGACAAGGAAGAGCATGATTGAGAATAAGAGGATAAGGGCAATGAGGAACAGCCTGTTCCCAACGATCGATTGAAAGACGATGAGCGGGTCGACGCCAAAACTGAAATAGATTACAGCAACGAAGTAGAAAGAGAAGAATGATATAAGAACAGTAATAACGAGCTTTTTATTTTTAAGCAGTTTCCCGCGTTTCATGGTTCATCCATAGCAGGAATTCGACATACCAAACCGATACAGCTCTCCCATCTGGTCTTACTGTTCGATATCGGTATACACCCATCTGCTCTCATAGTTCCAGGGGTCGAAAAAGATTAAAAATATTCCGAAGGGTGGAAAGAGCTTTATCGTCTGCATCTTCACCTTAGCCCTCAGGTACAGAGGCTCGGCATTCCTGGTCGAGGTGAGACTCAAGGACAGGGGACTTATGATGCTGTTGATCTTGTTGATGATATCCGATGAGCTCAGGGCCTGGTGCCTGCCTTTCCTGTTTCTGTCCTCGATGATGAAAAGATTCTCCCACACATCATAGGATATGTTGAAGGTCTCTACCTTTTCGATGTACGTACTCCTCCCGATTCCTAGAAGCCCACCTGATCTTGAAAGTTGAAAAGTTATGAAGAACTTGGCAGTGATTCCATTCCGAATGGCATCGATGGTATCGTAGGATATTGCACCTTTGAGAGAGAAGTAGGCATGCAGTGTATCACGGTCAACTGTATGCCCTGAAAACTGAATGGTCAGATCTTCTGCAACGAGGTATGAGGTGCTTGCCAGCACATACAGGGCGGTAAAAAAAAAGAATATCCGTACCTTTTTCATAGATGGTGCTCTCGGACGGTGCTCTTGAAATCAACTCATGCGGAACGAATTACTTTTTAAACAATACGCTGCAGTTAATAGAAAGACTTTCCTGCTCAATTGAGAAAGACATACCGCTTCTCTTCTTCTGTAAATAATACCGCTCATTGTACCTCTGAGCCGATCTTACCGCATCTATCACATTATAAACCCGCAACCCGAAAGAGCCCGCGAAATAAGAAACAACGAGGAATCGCGTGTTGTTGTCAAAGGATTTCCAGTCGATGTTGATGACCCCATTTCCACTAGGATGATACTTGGTATTGATATGGGAGATGAGCAGGATGAGAGATGCCTTGCTGGCAAGGTCAGCAGCAATGAAGATTGAGCCCTTCGTGTATTCATGGGCGTATATCTGCCCCATCCCCATCATGAACCATGAGAGCAGCCCCGCAATGAAGGGGTCTTTTTCTATAGGAGAGAAATCGGCCATCCTGGCAAAGGGAGCCTGCACCAAACTCAAAGCTTCCTCCAGGGCCGTCATACCTGGGAGTGATTCGACCGAAAGCCATGGCAAATCGATCAGGCTCTGAACGTCTGTACTGCTATTCATTCCGGACCCACCGTACATCGGCTCCAAAGGATGGAGGCTGCTTCCCTCAAAAAAAAGTTGTTGAATGGGAAATCCATCCCCTTCACTGCACAAACCGATGGACATCCCAAAAAAGAGAAGAGATGCTCCGAGAACAATCATGATTACTCGTTTCATACATGCCCTGCCTGCCGCCCTGCGGCATTCATAAAATAATCGTCCTCGCTGCATTACGCAGCACTCAAAAGCGACCCTCGATTCCCACGCTGTACACTTTATTCTCTTCATCATATCTTAACTCTGTGACCAGACCCCTTCCCTGTTTCTTGTTGTAGTTCCTTGTGGTATTCACCGCATCTACAACATTGATGAAATGAAGAACAATCAACGATGTGCCAAGCACAAGCGCGGTTCTCCTCTCACCTTTAGCGGGATTTTCCTTCGACTTAATATTCAGACCCAGACCAATATCGCCTGTAACATTCAACTCCAGCTCAGCGAGCGTTAAAATGGTGCTTACGAGGAGTGTCTCCTCAACAACCCAGAAGATGGCACCTTTTACAAAAGCGCCTGCATAAAACTGCCCCAGCCCTGGAACGTACCATGAGAGGGCTCCGGCAAGTATTGGGTCCTTCCTCACATACTGCTCACTCTGCGCCATCACCGCAAGCGATGGCAGCAGGCTGAGGAGTAGCACAAGGCAAAAGGCCACGATCTTCTTCATCACTTCACCTCACCGTCAATGTTCGATTCGAGAAGTTGGGATATCTTTACCACAGCATCCTTTTCGTCCTCCCCGCTTGCAATGATCTTTATACGTGTGCCCTCCCCTGCCGCAAGCATCATCACCCCCATTATGCTCTTAGCATTCACCCTATCCTCATCCTTCTCCAGAAAAATATCTGAACGGAATTCATTCGCCTTCTGAACCAAAACCGCTGCAGGTCTTGCATGAAGTCCCGTTTTATTCTTGATAACAACTTCCCGTTCAACCATATGTCAGGTGTCCCGCACACATCCAGCAGACCCTCATACACTCATCTGCAATGATCAGGCCTTCTTTTCCTCTTCAATTTGACTCAACAGCTCCCTGTTAAGCTCTTTTACCGTATGGTACCCCATTTTTGCAAGCCTGAAATTCATCGCCGCCGTTTCTATCAGTATCGGTATATTCCTCCCCGGTTTCACCGGTATGGTGAGCATCGGTACATCAACACCCATGGTTGTGAAAACCGCCTCCTCCATTCCGAGCCTGTCATACTCCTTTTTCACATCCCACTCTTCAAGGCTGACAACCAGCTGTACCTGTTTCTTATCCCTGATAGCCCCTACACCGAAGAGCTGCTTGATATTGATGATGCCAAGACCCCGGATCTCCATGTGGTGGCGTATGAGTTTTGCCCCGCTTCCGATCAGCAGGGTATCAGAGACGGAATAAATATCGACCACGTCGTCAGCGACGAGCCTGTGACCCCGTTCGATCAGCTCCAGGGCACATTCACTCTTCCCAACGCCGCTCTTTCCTATGATTAAAACTCCTATACCGAATACCTCTACAAGCACCCCATGGATGCTCGTCCTCGGAGCAAATGCATCCTCAAGTACCTTGGTTAGCCTCGCAGTCATGATATTTGTCGGCAGCGAAGAGACAAGAATGGGAACCTTTGCCTCCTCAGCCATATCGACGAAGATCGACGGGGGTTCATGGCCATGTGAAAATATGCAGCAGGAAACCGGATAGCTGAAAAAACGCTCGATGCTGGACAGCTCGTTGTTGTTCACGATCTTCAGAAGGTAGTGGTATTCTCCTCGCCCGAAGACCTGGAGCTTTTCATAATCGAAGAAATCGTAATCGCCTGCAAGCGCCAGTCCCGGCCTGTTTATGTCGTAGGTCGTGATCATCTTGCCCAGGGTATTCTGTCCCGTGATGATACGGAGGTGCAGAACGTCCTCCTCCATGGCAATATCGAGGAGCCTTGCAATTGTCACTCCCTTCTCTTTCTCAGTATATGCCATCGTTATCCTCTCTTCCCACTTTTTAGACCCCTCAGGAGATGCCCGTTTCTGCAGCCTGGGACATGCTCTCCTTCAATGGTATGTAGCGTTTGCTTGTTAGCTTATCCCAGTATCTTCGCAGCTTCACCTCGATCTTATCATAAAGCGTATCAATTACGCTGTACACATCGGGGGTCTTCGCAAAGATATGTATGATGTTCTTCTTCATACCGATATTCACTTCAGCAAAATAAATATGTCTCTCCCTCTTCAGTACAAGCTTAAAATCGGTGATATGATCCGAATAGTGGTCCAGTTTCTTCATGTTCTTCTCTATGTAATTCCTCAACGCTGGAGTGATCTTCACCTTTCTGCCCATCATTGATACGTTCATCACGACCTCCTTAAGTTTGATGGCAATATGTGGAGTTCTTTTCTGTACTTGGCAACCGTTCTCCTCGCTATCTTTATCCCCCTCTTTGAGAGCAGGTCGACAATTTTCTGGTCGCTCAACCGCTTCCTGGAGCCCCCGGCTTCATGTTCAATGATCTCTTTTATCAATTCCTTGATGCTCCTGGTGGAAAACTCCCTGTGCCCCTGCGCCGGTATCGATGTGGAAAAGAAATACTTCAGCCTTAACACGCCGAAGGTCGTCTGAACATACTTTGAAGATGTAATCCTGCTTATCGTTGACTCATGGAGGTCCAAGGTCCCAGCGATATCCTTGAGCGTCATCGGACGAAGGTATAATGGACCCTTCTCAAAGAATTCCGGCTGTTTTTCAACAATCGCCCTTGTAACCCTGATCAGGGTATTTTCGCGCTGCTCGATCGAATGGATGAACGCACGTGCCCTCCTGACCCCCTCTGAAACGAAATCCTTGATCCTCCTGTCTATGTTCCGCCTTTTCATCAGCTCTTCGAAGTACCGGTTCACCCTCAGCCTTGGAACCATGTCGCTGTTCGATATAACCTCCAGCCTGCCCTCCCTCCTCTCAACTACCACATCCGGGATAACGTATTTGATCCCTTCGGAGTAAAACTGCCTCCCGGGATAGGGTTCAAGGTGTGAAATTATGGCAATCGTTTCCTTCAACTTAGCCTTCGATATCTTCAGCTTCTTTGCAACCTCATCATACTTCTTCAACTTCACCTCATTTAGATGGTTCATGATGATTCTTTCTGCCAGAGGGTAATGCCCTCTCTCCCTGAGCTGAACCAGCAAACACTCCCGGATATCACGCGCCCCCACACCTGGAGGGTCCAGACTCTGCACAAACTTCAACACCTCCTCAAGCTTCTGAACGGGTATATCGAATTCCCGGGCGATTTCCTCAACTGAAACTGAGAGGTAGCCCATTTCATCGATGTAATTGATCAGTATCTCTGCGATTGCAAGTTCTTCGGACTGAAGCTCAAAGAGGTGTACCTGGCGCAGGAGGTACTCCCTCAGGGTTTGATCTCTGAAGAGCGTCCCCTCTATGAACTCCCGCTTCTTATCCTCTCCATCACCGCTGCTTCTGATGGGGTAGGACCTTTCAAGGTATAGGTATTCTTCGTTGAAATCCTCCGTAACTTTTTCATCCTTTGTCTTTTCTACCTGCTGATATATTTCATCCTCACTCAGCTCATTCGCATACCCCTCTTCCCGCTCCTCCAGCTCCAGCGCTGGATTCTCAACAAGCTCATCCTCTATTCTCTGGGTTAGCTCAATGCTTGAAAGCTGCAGCATCTTTATCGCCTGCTGCAGCTGAGGAGTCATTATAAGCTTCTGCGTTTGCTTGAGATGCAACTCTTGTTTCAGGTCCACCGCTCAACACCGCCCAGCACACTTGAAAAATTTGAATCATCCGGAAAATGAGTGCTGCCTGAGGCAGCATGAAAATCTAAATAGTGAAATTGATGCCAAGATATATTCTCTTCGCCTCTTCGTTATTGACAAGGTAATCGCTGCTTCCTGATACCAGTATCTCGCCTTCATTCATGATATAGGCACGGTCGGTTATACGAAGAGTTTCCCGCACGTTGTGATCCGTAATGAGAATTCCAAGCCCCTTCAATCTTAGCTTCTGTATGATGCTCTGAATATCAAACACCGCAATCGGGTCAATACCTGCAAAGGGCTCGTCCAGCAGGAGGAACTTGGGTTCGATAGCAAGGGCTCTGGCAATCTCGGTCCTCCTCCGCTCACCTCCTGAGAGTGTATAGGCCTTCTGCTTTCTCACCTGCTCAATGCCAAGCTCACCGATCAGCACATCGGTCCTCTTAAGCCGCTCTCTCTTGCTCAGCGGCGTGTTCTCAAGCACCGCCATGAGGTTCTGCTCAACCGTGAGCTTCTGAAACACAGAGGATTCCTGGGCCAGATAACCTATGCCCATCCGGGATCGTTTGAACATCGGTAGCTGCGTAATTTCATTTCCGTTGAGAAAAACCCTCCCTCCATCGGCCCTGATGAACCCCACGATCATGTAGAAGGATGTCGTTTTACCTGCGCCATTGGGTCCAAGCAGGCCAACAACTTCCCCCTCTTTGATATCGAAACTTACCCCCTTGACAACCCTCCTCTTCTTGAAGATCTTTATCATATTTTCCGCAACAATCGTATTCAATATTCAAATACCCGCACTTCCAGAACGCTACTCCCGGGGAACACTGATCACCCCCCGGACCGAGTCGAAGAACGATACCTCCCCGGAATCGAGATCGACCTTCATTCCATCACAGTATATGGTTTTTCTCCCGTCGTACACAACAGTCCCACCCTGCGACTCAAGCATGCCTTTCTCCC
This sequence comes from uncultured Spirochaetota bacterium, assembly GCA_964584875.1. GTDB lineage: Bacteria > Spirochaetota > B62-G9 > B62-G9 > DRHN01 > CAZPCG01. The sequence goes on along the minus strand of CAZPCG010000002.1, from coordinate 6,471 downwards.
GATAGTATCTCACCACCGACCCGCTGAATGCATACCTGCTGTTCATGATATACACATCGTTGAGCAGCAAGAAGTACCCGCCATCTCGAAAATGTCTTACCGCTTCTGCCCTGGCAATCAGGGAACCCTCATCGCCGCCGGATTCCCTATCCTGCATGAAAAGCACATCACCCTGGAACTCCGTGTACCCCGATCTTGAGAAATGCCTGATGGATTCGCTGTACAGCTCATCACCGGTCTGGATGAAAGTGGTAGCAACCCCTTCTCTGAATAGAGCTGTATCGTTCTCATCGACCTCAAGAAACTTCGAACGAACCGTCACATCGCCGTCGCTGTACTCAACATCATCGCTGAAGATGAAGCGTTTCATCCCCTCTGATTCGATTTTCTTCGAGCGAATCCTGCGCTTTTCATCCCTGTAGAGAACATTCCCTTCAATCCTGTAATAGTCATCCCTGAAATGGGCTTCGCCGTAATCACCGCGTACCTCGCTCTTATTCGCCTCGCTCCTTATAACGACATTACGGTAGAAATAAGCCTTTTTCACCTCTTTTGCATAGTGTATCACTATTTTTCGGGCAGAAACCATTACCTGCCCTCTTTCAAAGAACGCATTTCCTTCAGCCCGTATAACCTTCCGGTCATAATCGAGGGTATAGGTGTCGGCTCCGTAGTAAATATTGTCCTCTGCCAGATAGGCATCTGCGTAAAGGGATAAAAGTGGCAGGAAGAAGAGGAAACACAGCAGGACAGCTTTCAACCAGACCATGTAGAGATCACTACTTCGATCTGAGGGTTCCCCGAACATTCTTTTTAATCGTAACATACCTGAGCGCCACGTCGGATATCATTCCGATGCCCTGCAGGATATCACCATTCGTCCTCGTTATGGTGACGAAGCTCTCGGTTGTGAACTGATTCTGTGTTCCGTGCCATTCAAGGTAATCCGTTTCCAGCTTCCCGCCATTCACTTCTGATACTACTACAACCTCTCCTCTTGCAATGAGCTCCGATCTATCACGAAAGATCGTAGCCTCTTTTGCACTTCCCTTCGATACAACCGATCCACTACTATCATAATATACAAAGCTGCAATTTTCAACATGTAACTCCTCGCTTCCCCTGGAGAAGGACCCGCTATCAAACAGCGCTTTTACCTTCAGCACTCCCGACTCGTAGTGGTAGTGGGTCACATCACGAAGAACGTAATCGGGCAGATCGAGATTCTGAGCAGGAGAATCCTTGCCGCCCGACTCCCTTCGGCCTGCAGCATGGCAAAAGGAGGCAGCGATTAAAAAGAGAAGATATAGCAGTAAATAACCGAGGGCTATTCTACCCATCATAAAAATGCGTGTTCCTGCGTCTTTCGATTTTGAATGGAATTCAAGCAAGGCTGGATCAGCCGCCTGTCTCTGATGGCACCTGCCGCTCCAGCTCCACCCCGGGGTATTTCTTCTTCCTGTCCCTGAACATGATGCCCTCTTTGATAAACTCCCTGAAAAGAGCGTGGGCCCTGACCGGCTTTGATTTAAACTCGGGGTGGAACTGCACGCCAATCCCCCAGGGGTGGTCCATGTACTCAACTGACTCCACAAGAGTGCCATCGGGGGAGGTGGCTGAAACAATGAGACCATTTTTCTCCATTTCTTCCCGGTACCTGTTCGTAAACTCGTAGCGGTGGCGGTGGCGCTCATTTATTCTTTCGACCCCGTATGCCCTCAGGATCTTCGCCCTCTTCCTCAGAAGCGCGGGCTGGCTTCCGAGCCTCATGGTGCCGCCGAGGTTCTTCACACCGTTCTGCTCTTCCATGAGGCTGATAACGGGATGCTTCGTCTCGATGTCAAACTCCGTACTGTTCGCATCCTCATATCCGAGCACGTTGCGGGCGAATTCGATGACCATGACCTGCATCCCCAGGCATATGCCGAACAGCGGCATTTTCCTCGTACGTGCATACCTGGCAGCAAGCACCTTTCCAAATATCCCCCGCTCACCAAACCCGCCAGGAATGAGGATCCCGTGTATGTTTCCGAATACCTCTCCGAGAATGTCTTCGTGGAGATTTTCCACCTTTATCTTCACAACGTTCACCTTTACGTTGTTCTCAATCCCGCCGTGCACCAGGGCTTCGTATATGCTCTTGTAAGCATCGTGCAGCTCGATGTACTTCCCCGCAACAGCGATGTTCACCTGATCCCTTGCCGTCTTCAACCGGTGCACGATATCTTCCCAATCGGAGAGAACGCTCCGCCTTTTTTCCATACCGCACTTCTCAAGCACGATTTCATCAAGCCCCCCATCCCTCAGTATCAGGGGCACCTCGTAGATCGTCTGCTCTATATCCCTTGCGGAGATTACCGCCCGCTCTTCAACATTGCAGAAGAGCGATATCTTGCTCCTCATCTCACTGCTCAGCTCGTCACGGGTCCTGCACAGGATGATGTCCGGCACTATACCAATCTCGCGCAGCTTGCTTGCGGAGTGCTGTGTCGGCTTGGTCTTCGGCTCCTCGGCAACTCCAACGATGGGGATTAGCGTAACATGGATGAAAAGACTGTTCTCCCTTCCGACATCCAGCCGGTACTGCCTGATAGCTTCGAGGAACGGGATGCCCTCGATATCGCCGACGGTCCCCCCGATTTCCACAATGAGGAAATCGGGTGCGGTGTTCTCAGCAACGATGGTTATCCTTCGCTTGATTTCATTGGTAATGTGGGGTATGACCTGAACTGTTCTTCCCAGGTAGTCGCCCCTCCTCTCCTTCTCAATCACGGTGCTGTATATCTGGCCTGTTGTTACGCTGTTCAGCCTTGAAAGGTTCTGGGAGGTAAAACGCTCGTAGCTCCCGAGATCGAGATCAGTTTCAGCCCCATCGTCTGTAACGTAAACCTCACCATGCTGGTAGGGACTCATCGTTCCGGGGTCTATATTGATATATGGGTCCATCTTCATTATACTTACCCTGTATCCCCGGTGCTCGAGGAGGCATCCAAGAGAAGAGGCGGCGATTCCCTTCCCGAGGGATGAACAGACACCACCTGTTATAAAGACAAACTTTGTCATGCCTTACTCCTGTTGCTTTTTTCTGAAATATCCATGGGAGTCCGAAACCACCATGTCTATGATGGCAGAGAAAGGTCTGTCCAGTCGGGAGCATTCTTCCCCAGGCAAAGCTCCCTCATCCGCCTTTTTCAGATGGGCAAAGTACTCTATGTTCCCCTTCGGGCCTCGAAGGGGCGAAAAGGTGTACCCCAGGGCGGTGTACCCTTCGGTCGAAAATGTGCCGTGCAACTCCTTCAATACTTTCCTGTGAACCTCCATGTCCCTCACCACCCCCCTGAACCTTCCTCTGAATTCCCCTCTGAATTTATTGAAGGACTTTCCAAGCTCAAACTGAGGCTTTATGAGCACTACAACATCGGTATTTTTATCGATAATACAGGCAAGTGGTTTTAAAATGTATGTGACCGAGATGAAGGAAACGTCTATAGTAACGATGTCGAGGCGGGTATTGAGCTGGAGCCGATCGATATAGCGGGCATTGAAGTCTTCTATCACCGTTACCCTCGGGTCCATGCGGAGCCTGTAGGCTATCTGATTCTTACCGACATCCAGTGCAGTGACTCCTGCTGCCCCAAAGCGGAGCAGGCATTCGGTGAAGCCGCCGGTGGACGCCCCAATATCGAGGCACAGCTTCCCGGAGACAGAAATGCCGAACTCTCCGAGCGCCTTCTCAAGCTTCAATCCGCCCCTGCTGACATACCCATCATGCGTGCGGCGGACCTGTATGGATGCGCCGGTATTCACAAGCGCTGAGGGCTTTCGGATGGTTTCACCGTTGACAGTGATGCTGCCACCCATTATTAGGGCCCTGGCCTTTTCCCTTGATTCAAGAATCCCCCGCCGTGCTATAAGTTTATCTAGCCGTTCCTTCATCGGCTGACTTCTACTAAACTATCTTTATGTTGATCCTCTCTATATTGACAGACTTTCCCGTCTCAGCTTCAATAGAGAGGAAAACACCGTTCAGTCTGATGTCATTCTCCGCGACAGTAAACTTCACAGGAAGGAGCGTGATGAACTTATGGAGGGCTTTTTCTGTATCCATGCCAATAACAGAATCAAAGGGTCCCGTCATACCTGCATCTGTGATATAGGCTGTCCCACCCGGGAGGATTCTTTCATCCGCCGTTTGCACATGGGTATGGGTCCCTATCACGGCGCTAACCTGGCCGTTCAGATACCACCCAAGCGCTACTTTCTCACTAGTTGCTTCGCCGTGGAAATCGACGATGATATTCTTTGTGATTTTTCGAATCTGTGAAATCTCCTTCCTCGCTGTTCGAAAGGGGCACTCAAGAGGCTCCATGTACACCCTGCCTAACAGGTTCAGAATACCGAGCTTCATGCCGTTCTTCTCTATAACTGTCCATCCCTTCCCGGGCGTTCCGTTTGGATAGTTGGCAGGCCTCAGTAACCTCGAATTATCATCGATGATCTTGTAGATTTCCCTGTTACGCCAGATGTGGTTTCCTGTGGTGATGCAATCAATGCCGTAGGAGAACAGTTTCCCCGCTATATTGCCGGTTATTCCAAACCCACCTGCAGCATTCTCCCCATTTGCGATGACAAAATCGACCTTTTTTTCATGTATCAAACCGGAAAGGGAAAGAAACAGCGCTTTCCTTCCAGGTTCTCCAATAACATCACCGATCAAAACTACATGTATGCAGCCATTATCCAAGGTCAATCCTCATAGCAAAAGCCCTGCCATAATCGACATGGTGGGAACTCCGGGGATGCGGGTGCCCATTACCGTGCGTATTCAACGATTCTCGTCTCGCGGATGAGAGTTACCTTGATCCTCCCCGGATACTTGAGCTCCTTCTCGATCTTTCTTGCAATCTCCCGGGCAACTTCCTTGGCCTTGTCGTCATCGACGCGGTCATTGTTCACAATGACCCTGATCTCACGTCCAGCCTGAATTGCGAAGGACCTTTCAACGCCCTCGAAGCTGTCCGCTATCTTTTCCAGAGACTCAAGCCTCTTGATGTAGGTGTCCATTGATTCACGCCGGGCCCCGGGGCGTGAAGCGGAGATAGCGTCGGATGCCTGTATGAGCACCGCTTCAACCGTCTGCGGCTCCCTGTCCATGTGGTGAGATTCAATGATGTTAACCACCTCGGAGGTCTCACTGAATTTTCTCGCAAGCTCCCCTCCCACAACTGCGTGGCTGCCTTCACCATCCGTTGTAACGGCTTTCCCGATATCGTGAAGAATTCCACCGCGCTTGGCAAGCTGCACATCGGCTCCAATCTCAGCGGCAAGCATCCCTGCAACCCTTGCCACCTCCAGGCTGTGGGCAAGAATGTTCTGTCCGTAGGAGGTCCTGTACCGCAGACGTCCGATGTAGGGAATGAGGTCCTGGGATATCCCCTGAATTGAGAGATCAAATACCGCCTTCTCCCCCTCTTCAATTATGGCCTTACTGACCTCTTTCGTGACCTTGGTGGTAACCTCTTCGATCCTTGCGGGATGGATCCTCCCGTCGGCGATGAGTCTCTCCATTGATACCCTGGCAATTTCCCTTCGGACCGGGTCAAAGCTCGATATGACCACCGCCTCAGGCGTATCGTCTATGATGACATCAACGCCGGTGAGGGTTTCAAGGGCGCGGATGTTGCGCCCCTCCCTTCCTATTATCCTTCCCTTCATTTCGTCGTTGGGGAGCGAGACTGAGGTTACGGTTATCTCCGAGGTGATCTCTGAGGCGAGTCTCTGTATGGAGTAGATGAGGATTTCCCTCGCCCTCTTCTCGGCGGTTGCCCTGGCATCATTTTCAACACTGCTTATGATGACCTGCGCGTCCCTGCGGGCTTCCTCCTCCATACCCTGAATGAGCATTTCCTTTGCTTGTTCTGCGGTAAGACCGGATATTCTCTCAAGTTCCTTTCGAATTCCCTCCTGAGCCTCTCTTATCACGGCCTCTTTTTCATCTACCACCCTCTCTCGGTTTACCAGGAATTTTTCTTTTCTGTCAAGTCCATCTACTCTCTTGTCGAGGTTTTCCTCTTTCTGTAGAAGACGTTTTTCCCATTTCTGGAGTTCAGCCCTCCGTTCCCGTGTTTCCCGCTCAAAATTGCTCCGCTCCCTGAAGAGCTGATCCTTCGTTTCAAGAACCGCTTCACGTTTCTTCGCCTCTGCTTCTTTTTGCGCTTCTTTTAAAATATTTTCAGCCGCCAGCTCAGCAGACGTTATTTTGAGCTTCGCAATGTAGCGGCGAAGAAAATATCCTACGACTAAACCAAAGAGAAGGGATGGTAGTGCATATTGTAGAATTATATACACCACCACGATTCCCCTTTCGATGAAAGTGAGCTACTGAATTAGATTAATACCCCCAATCCCTGCGGTCAAGAAAAATAACCGCTCATAAAAAGTCTCTTATTATTTTTTTTATTTTTATTTTTT
>CAZPCG010000001.1:3781-29649 GCA_964584875.1 uncultured Spirochaetota bacterium | reverse complement strand
AGAAAGGAGTTCGATGCCTCATCATTCATACGCTCAGCTCCATCCAGGATAACACACCTGTACCCCCCGTCGTCACTCCTTACCGAAAGATATCTCTGCACTTCCCTGATCCTGTCAATGCCGATGATTCTTCCTGTTGAGATGCGGGTCAGATCATCAACAATATCCATGATGGCATCGTAGTGGTCCAGGACCTCCTCGGGAACCCTCAGGAGATCCTCAAGGGCTTCACATGCTCCCCTGTGCTGCGGCTCATCAGCCCTGCTGATGACAAGCCTCCTGAGGTCGTGAAGGAAATGGGCCCTGGTTGTTTCACGAACGCCATGGGCACGCCAGACAGTAAAGGTGTTACGCATGTCAGCCTTTGATACAACCATCATATCCTTTGATAGGAAGTTCTGTATGAGTGTGCATGAGCGGCAGGTGCAGGATGAGGATTTTGTCCGCTCACAGTGCAATACCCTCACCAGCTCCACAGCAGTCAGGAACTTTCCACAGCCTTCAGGCCCCTGGAAGAGAAGCACCTGCGGAAGGCGCCCCCCTGAAATCTCATATTTCAGCATCCTGACCACGATGTCCTGGCCCTTCACAGCTTCGAACAAGGGTTTTCACCTTTTTTCATCGTTTATCTTTTGAGGTCCACACTCGATTATCAACTCCCGCACCCCTCTTTTCTTCTTCAAGCTCTTCAGGGCCATTTGGGCAGACTCCTGTTCGGCCTGTTTCTTGCTCCTCCCCTGCCCCGGGCCATAGATTTTCCCATGGACATTCACATTCACGAAGAACTCCCGGCGGTGCTCCGGCCCTTCGGTGCTCACAACGCTGTACTCAGGCACGCTCCTGTACCGCTTCTGGGAGTACTCCTGCAGGATCGTTTTGTAATCCTTCTTGTGCCTGTTTCTCTCTACATCGATAATCTCTTTGAAGAAGAGCTGCTTTACAAGTTTTTTTGCCTGCCGGTACCCCGAATCGATGTAGTAGGCGCCAATTACAGCCTCCAGGCTATCGCTGATCAGTGCCCCGCGGTTGCGGCCGCCCGACTTCTCCTCACCCCTGCCTATCAGTATGTAGTGCTGGATGTCTACTTCCCTGCCTACCTTGTACAGGGTTGGCTGGCTCACGACATAAGACTTGATCCTGGCCAGAGACCCTTCCCTGAAGTACAGTTTCTGATTGTAAAGCAGGGCGCTTACGACCAACCCGAGAAAGGCATCGCCCAGGAACTCAAGCTTCTCATTATCCTCGAGCATTTCATCGATCTCATGGACATAGGATCTGTGACACAGCGCCGTATTGAGGAGCTCGATGTTTCTAAAACGAATGCCTAAAGCGCTTTGAAACTCAAGCAGCTCACTGGCCCTTTTCTTTGAAATGCCTTTCTTACTTCTCTTCATACTTTGTCAGCACAAGTGAGGCATTGTGGCCGCCGAAACCAAAGGAATTATTGAGCGCTGCGTGAACCCCTGCCTCTACGCTTCTATGAGGTACGAAATCCAGATCGAAATCTGGATTATCGAGGTTGATTGTGGGCGGAATAATCCCGTGATAGATGGTAAGCACCGTTGCGATTGTCTCGACACCGCCGGCCGCACCGAGGAGATGCCCTATCATCGATTTATTCGAGCTGATCTTCAAGCAGTACCTATGCTCCCCGAACAGGCTGTTGATTGCATTGACTTCGGCCCTGTCACCAGCAGGTGTCGACGTTCCGTGGGCGTTTATGTAATCGATCCCGATGATATCAATACCCGCATCTTTCAGTGCATTCTCCATGCACCTCTGGGCCCCAATTCCGCTCTCATCGGGAGCTGCGATGTGGTACGCATCGGCACTTACCCCGTAACCGGAAAGTGTGGCATAGATATGGGCTCCTCTCCTCAACGCATGCTCTTCGCTCTCCAGCACCAGAACAGCTGCCCCCTCTCCAATGACAAAACCGTCCCTGTCCCTGTCGAAGGGTCGAGAAGCCTTCTCGGGCTCACTGTTCCTCGTTGAGAGGGCTTTCATCGAAGCAAACCCTGCAACGCCAAGCTCAACTATGGGGGCTTCGGTACCGCCGCAAAGCATGACATCAGCAATGCCCCTCTCAATGTATTTGAAAGCCTCACCGATGGAGTGAGAAGCCGAAGCGCAGGCGCTGACAATACACATGTTTGGACCGTTCAGCTTATACCTGATGGAAATAACACCGCTGGCCATGTTGGCAATCATGTTGGGGATCAAAAACGGGCTGACCCTCTTGGGGCCCTTTTCGATAAACTGATCATGCTGCTGAATCAGGGTCTGTAGCCCGCCTATTCCGGACCCTATAATGACCCCGGCCCTGAAACGGTCAACCTTATCCAGATCGAGCCCGGAGTCTAATATCGCCTCATCGCTTGCGGCCCATGCAAACTGGGTGAACCGGTCATTTCGTCTCGCCTCTGCCTTTTCCATGAAGTTGAGAGGGTCAAAATCTTTTACTTCTCCAGCAACCTTTGAATCCAGGTTCTTTGGATCAAAGCGCGTTATGGTAGCTATGCCTGATTTGCCAGAGATGAGGTTCTCCCAGAATTGAGGTATTCCAATACCGAGGGGGGTTATAGCCCCCATCCCGGTTATCACGACTTTCTTCTCTTTCTGCAATCTTCCACCCTACTTGTGAGAATCGATGTATTTTACCGCATCTCCTACAGTGACGATCTTCTCCGCCTCCTCGTCAGGAATCTCCAGTCCAAACTCCTCCTCGAGGGCCATGACGAGCTCCACCGTATCAAGCGAATCCGCTCCAAGATCATCAATAAAGGACGCATCCTCAGTGACGTCCTTCTCATCGACGCTCAACCTTTCAACAATGATCTCTTTTACCTTCTCAAATGTTCCCATTGATTGTTCATCCCCCTTACTCTTTTCAAATTGCTCCTTATATGCAAATAAAAGAGTGGTTACCACCACTCACATAACCATACCACCGTCCACAACAATGACCTGTCCTGTAATGTATGAGGAATATTCCGAGGCGAGAAAGAGAGCGACTGAAGCGACATCAGACGGCGTGCCCGGTCGTCCCAGAGGTATGTTTGCAAGCATCCTTGATCTGACCTCCTCAGGCAGAGCCTCCGTCATTTCGGTCTGAATGTATCCTGGTGCAATTGCGTTTACGTTGATGTTTCTTGAAGCAAGCTCCTTCGCAGCTGATTTGGTTATTCCTATGATGCCTGCTTTGCTTGCAGCATAGTTTACCTGTCCGGCATTGCCAATAAGGCCTATGATGGAAGCTATATTGATGATCCTTCCATACCGCTGCCGCATCATGATACGCGAGATGATCTTCGTGCAGTTAAAAGCACCCTTCAGGTTTATGGCGATAACCCTGTCGAACTCCTCCTCGGTCATTCTGATGAGCAGATTGTCCCGCGTGATGCCGGCATTGTTGACGAGTATATCAATTCGTCCAAAATTGTCAACGGCTTTTTTAACAACCTCCTCGCAATCCTTCAGGCTGCTGACGTCGAGCATATACCCCTCGACCTTCACCTGGTGCTTCAGGAGATCCTCTGCGGCCCTGCCCAACCCCTCCCGATCAATATCGCAGAGAGCAATGCCTGCTCCATTCTGAGCAAAGACCTCCGCTATTTCCTTCCCTATGCCACGGGCCCCTCCTGTTACAAAGGCAACATTCCCCTGCAGATTCATCATCCTTCCCCATCCATTTGTGCCGATTCAAACACCCCCGATTAAGAGCGCAGTGCCTGGAGGTCCTGCGGTCGTTCAGCAGAAAAGACCTCGGCGTCCTTCGTGAGGCCTCTAAACAGACCCTTGAGAACCGTTCCAGGGCCGGATTCTATAAACCTCCGATACCCCATGGCAAGAAGGGTGTTCAGGGAATCACACCATAAAACGGGGCTTGAAAGTTGTTTCAGGAGGTTTTCCTTGATATCTTCAGGTGATCTTGCCGGCCTCCCGGTGACATTCGATATCACACACCCCTCCGTCCCTCTCCACTGCACCCTGTCCAGCTCCTTGCTCAGCTCGACCTGCGCCTCTTTCATGTACGGAGAATGAAAGGGACCGCCGACATTGAGAATGACCACCTTTTTTGCGCCGAGGACCTTCAACCGCCCTGCAGCTACCTGCACCTTTTCTTTCATACCTGAAATGACGATCTGGTTTGGGCTGTTGAAATTTGCAGGATACACTTCTCCGATCTCTGCACACACCTTCTCGATTGCTTTTACATCGACCCCGATTATCGCCGCCATACCACCCTTCTCTTCCGGGTCGCAGTCTTTCATCAGCAGACCTCGTTGTCGTACAATCCGAAGTGTATCTTCGAAGTTGAGAAAACCTGCAGCAGCAACAGCGGTATACTCCCCCAGGGAGTGCCCTGCAAACGTACTGCCCCCAAATCCCTCCCCGGCCAGCACTCTGTAAATGGCATAGGAGAGTGTGAAGAGAGCAGGCTGGGTGTTCTCAGTTTTTTTCAGCTCCTCATCATCAGCCTCAAAACAGAGAGAAGTGACTGAACAGTCCTGGAGTGCTCTCTCGGCCCTCCTGAATACCTCCTTTACCGCATCGAAGCTATCGTAGAACTCTTTTCCCATGCCTGGCTTCTGTGAACCCTGACCGGGAAACAGAATCGCGTATCCTTTCATCGTAAACAAGGCCTTTTTTAGCTAGAATTGAATTATTGCCGATCCCCAGGTCAGGCCCCCACCGAAGGCAGTAAACCCTATTATGTCTCCACGCTTGATAAGGCCCTGTTCCCAGGCTTCATCGAGGGCAATGGCGATGCTTGCTGACGAGGTATTACCGTATCTGTCTATGTTGACGTACACCTTCTCCTTCGGCAGCTTGAGGTAGGCGCGAAGGGACTCGATAATCCTCAGGTTTGCCTGATGGGGAATTATCAGCGCAAGATCATCTGTGGTAATGCCCGCCTTCTTCATCGATCTTAGAAAGGTTTCCTTCATTTTTTTTACGGCAATCTTGAAGATAGCATTACCGTTCATGTATATGAAGTGGAGATTGTTTTTCACAGTTTCAAAGGTGGATGGCATTCTCGATCCCCCCGCGGGGATATTAAGCTGTGACCTGTAAGACCCATCGACGCCTAGATCAAAGGAGAGCAGCCTGCTCTCCCCGCTGGATGGCACAATAACACTGGCGCCAGCTCCATCTGCAAAGATCACGCAGGTGCTTCTATCCTCCCAGTTAACGAAGCTGGTCAGTTTCTCCGCACCTATGATTAAAACATTCCTGTAACTGTTATTAGCAAGGAAATTGCTCGCTATGACCAGTGAATAGATATATCCAGAACAGGCGGCATTGAGGTCCATGGCAGCAGCCTTCTTTGCGCCGAGCATATCCTGCACCAAACAGCCCGTGCTTGGAAAGAACATATCGGGTGAAACGGTTGCAACGAGAATTAGATCGAGATTTTTCGGGTCAAGCCCCGCCCTGTTAAGGGCAATTTTTGCGGCCTTATAGGCCATATCTGATGTGGCTTCGTTGGCAGCGGCTATTCTCCTCGTCTTTATACCCGTTCGCGTCGTTATCCATTCATCGGAGGTATCTACCATTTTTTCAAGGTCATAATTCGTCAAAACTCTATCCGGGACATAGGCTCCCGTGCTCTTTATCATAATGTTCGCTACTCCCATATTCTTCATCCACTCAATCCTGTCCTATTTTTCCATAAGGAACAACCAGACGACCTTTTAATATTATATAAAGAGCTCCTTATATCAAGCACATTTTTTCATGCCCTTACTAAGAGTTGGAAGGTCCTTTACTGTAAATGCTGCGAGCTTTTCTTCGCCTGTTAGGAGTTGGTTCTCTTCCGCAGCCCGAATTGATCAAGCCGCTTCAGCATGAGGTCATTAAACTTGTTTTTTACCAGGCTGTTGACCATCCGCACGCCATTGTATGCAGCCAGTGTATCGGCAATCCCGTGGCCGATAACAATGCTCCCCTCAAGCCCCAGGAGCGGCGCACCGCCAAACTCCCGATGGTCAATTTTCTTGTTCATATTTCTCACCGCCGGGTATAGAAGAGCATACCCGATCCTCTGCAACAGATGAGACTCCACTTCCTGTGCTACGTATTCGAAGGTGAGTTTGAACACCCTCTCGGTTACCTTCAGGGTGATATTGCCTGTAAATCCATCGCACACAATAACATCCACATCGCCATCCGATATATCGAACCCCTCTATGTTCCCGACGAAATTGATGTCGAGGTCTTTGAGAATGTTATAGGTTTTCAGGGTTAGATCGTTCCCCTTTGACTTTTCCCTGCCGATGCTGAGAATTCCGATTGAAGGATTTTTCTTGCCCTGCACCTTGTTTGCGAATATCTCCCCCATAATTGCGAACTGCACGAGGTACTCGGGAATGCAGTCGATGTTCGCACCGGCATCAATGAGCAGGCTGTGTCCCTTTGCAGTCGGTATGTAGGAGGATAGGGCAGGCCTGTATATACCCTCGAGCTTTCCCATGTTCATTACCGAAGCAACGAGGGCCGCGCCGGTATTTCCAGACGTATATATACCCTCGGCTTCACCCTCTTTCACCAGCTTCGTGCAGACCACGATGGATGCATCCTTTTTCTTCTTGCAGGCAATGGAAGGGATTTCATGCATCCCGATGACTTCACTTGCGTGGGATATCTTCAACCGCTTCCAGTCTTCGAACTTCAGCTTGTGCAGGGTGTTTTTTATGAACTCCTCATCCCCGATGAGGATGACACTGATGCTGTGCTCCTGAACAGCCCTTACCGCACCCCTTATAATCATCTCCGGAGGCTGGTCACCGCTCATGACGTCAACTGCAATCATTGCGCTACTTTTCCCCTTGGGCAATGATTTCTCTGTCCCTGTAGTACCCGCAGTGAGGGCAAACACGGTGAGGAGTGGTGTACTCGCCGCAGTGCGGGCATTCTGCCAGCTTCAAGAGGGTAACCCTGTCGTGCTTCGCCCTTCTCATTCTGGTCTTCGACTTCGATTTCTTCTTCTTCGGTAATGCCATGAACTATGCTCCTTCATCTCATACCTGACCCTGGCCACAGCAACCGACAGCCTGGTACAGGCTATATACCGCTGATCCCGATCGTATACCTCAGTCACTTCGAGGCTTTTCCCGAAAAATATACCAAAAGCGGACCGAATTGGAAATACAATTCTCTCCTCATCTCTACGCAGGGCAGCCTCTCAGTCACGGGACTGGACGGCCGTCACAGCTATAACGTCAACGATGTCATCCGCAGAGCATCCTCGAGATAGATCGCTGACAGGTTTCATGAAGCCCTGGAGAACGGGGCCGATAGCCTGCGCGCCAGCAATTCGCTGAACAAGCTTGTAGGCTATGTTTCCCGCTGGAAGATCCGGAAAAATGAGTACATTTGCCCTTCCACCCACAGGGGAATCCGGGCATTTCTGGGCAGCAACTTCTTCAATTAGTGCCGCATCGACCTGTAGCTCGCCGTCGACGATCAGGTCAGGTCTTCTCTCCCGCACCAGGCGCGTCGCCTCAATGACCCTGTCGATGCTCTCATGGTGTGCGCTCCCCTTCGTGGAGTAGGAGAGCATTGCTATCCTCGGCTCAAACCCGATGAGTTTCCTGCCGGTATCAGCGGAGGCAATGGCGATCTCAGCCAGCTGGAGGCAGGTTGGGAAGGGTACGATGGCGCAATCGGCAAAGACCATTTGCCCCTCACGACCATAGGATTTGATGGGCAGTATCATGACAAAACAGCTTGAGGCTGTCCTGATGCCGTGCTTCACGCCTATGATGCTGAAAGCTGCCCGCAAAAGCTCCGCTGTGGTGATTACCGCCCCTGCTACCAACCCGTCAACTAACCCATTCCTCACCATCATGGACGCATAGCAGAGGGGTTTCTTCATCTTCTCATAGGCTTCGTCAAGGGTTATCCCCTTGTGCTTCCTGAACTCGAAGTAGGTCCTTGCAAACTCATCGAGTTTGGGTTCCTCTGTATGGTGGATGATCTCAACACCCGAAATGTCTGTGCCCTGGAGCCTTGAAACCTTCAGTATTTCCTCCGGATCACCAACGAAAGATATTTTACCCACGAGCCCCTCCCTAAGCGCCACCGATGCTGCAACCTGCACCCTCACATCCGTTGTTTCAGGAAGGACAATGTGCACCTTCAACTCCCTTGCCCTGTTCCAGACGTTTTGGCGAAATCCCATGGGTTTTCTCCCGGATGCCGTTTTGAGGGTAGCGAACGCGTTGCTAGGAAAACCTCTCCTTCAGGCATTTTTCGACGATAGGTGGCACCTTGTCGGAGATATCCCCGCCAAGGCGGGCAACTTCTCTGACGAGTGAGCTCCTGATAAAGGAGTAGTGCTCATCGGTCATCATGAAGATTGTATCGACATTTTCATTGAGATGCCTGTTCATGAGGGCAAGCTCAAACTCATACTCGAAATCGGAAAGGGCCCTGAGCCCCCTTAGAATTGTTACCGCCCCGACACGTTCAGCATAATCCACAAGGAGTCCGGTGAAATGATCGACCTCGATGTTTTCGTAATCCTTGACGATCTCCTTCAGCATGGCGATCCTCTCCTCAACCGAAAAGAAGTAACTCTTCTCCGGATTTTCTGCAACCGCCACGAGCACGTGATCAAACAGCCTGGCCGAGCGCCTGATGATATCACAGTGTCCATTGGTGGGAGGGTCGAAACTTCCAGGATATATTGCGGTTCTCATTGACTCGATCAGCTCCGAGAAATTAAATTTTTACAAAGGTTATGAAAATGGACCCGACTTTGTATTTTTCTATTTAGTATACTATAACAGAGGTCGAATATCAAAAAAAATAGGTTTGTGACTGGTCAGGCGTATGTTTGAAAAGGTATTAATCATAGCAGAAGCTGGCTCAAATCACAATGGGGACCTGGGTATTGCCATCGAGCTGGTGCGGACGGCAGGGGAGGCCGGTGCGGATGCTATTAAATTCCAGAGCTTCACCCTGAGCTCCCTCTTTTCGCCCTCTCACTATGAGAAAGCCCTTGGGCTGAACGACCCGGGATGGAAGGAGGCGGTCGTTCGGTGCTCCTTCAAACCAGAATGGCATGCCGACATAGCAGAGGCAGCCCGTAAGGCCCGAATTGCCTATTTTGCGACCCCCTTCTCTCCCGAAGCCGTTGACATACTTGATGAGTACGTTCCATTCTATAAGGTCGCATCGGGAGACATCACCTACATCCCCCTTCTTAAGAAGATCGCAGAAAAGCATAAAGGGGTTTTTATCTCGACCGGGGCATCAAGGCTTGCGGAAATCGACAGGGCGGTGCGGGTACTTGAGCCATACCGCCTCCCCTTCATATGCATCATGCACTGCGTGATGCTCTACCCTCCAGGACATCATTTGCTGCACCTCAATTTCATCGATACCCTGAAGTTGCGTTATAGCTATCCCGTAGGTTTTTCCGATCACACGACGGGTATGGATGCGGCGCTTGTAGCCGTGGGAAAAGGGATCAGGGCACTGGAGAAGCACTTCACGCTCAACAAGCACCAGGAGGGACATGACCACCAAAACTCCCTCGAACCTGACGAGCTGCACCAGCTTGTGGAGAGGGTGAGACGGTGCGAGTCAATGCTCGGGAGGGCTGAAAGACCCATCTACAGTAACGAGGCCAGGGAAAGGGTGTACGCCCGGAGGGGGATTTATGCAGGAGAAGACCTGAAACGGGGAGAGAAAATCACCATTGACAGGCTCCACTTTCTGAGGCCCAACACGGCCATCGGTGCCGAGGAGGTTGACCGGGTGCTGGGCAGGGTGCTGAGCAGGGATGTTGCAAGTGGCACTCCACTTGACTACACGATGTTTGAACCGCATATCTGATAGTGAAAAAGTATTGAAAAAACGAAGCAAACTGCTACAATCTTCTCGTGAAATAGACAGGATGATGTCCTATACTTAAATTGTATGGGAAGAAATCATATCCTGATCATTATCGTTTTATCCCTCTTTCTGGTGGAGGGCTGTGCCACCGGGCGTACGGCAAAAAAAGAGCAGCCTGGAGTCTTTCATGATCGCGAAGAAATCAGGGAGGAGGGAAACGAGGATGGCACAGGCAAAACCGGGAGGTCTGAACAGGCAGAGGGTTCAGAAACAACCGCCCCAACAGTGATAGTGAAGGAAGAAGATGTCGCTTCCCCGGAGGTGCAATCAATCATCACAGTCATAGCAGAACTTGAAGAGTGCTATCGATTGAACAACTTTGAAAAATGGCTGGGTCTTCTCACCCCTCACTACCGTGCCGCATACAGCGATCCGGAGTTCCTCGCACGGGAGGGATGGAAAGCCGGCAGCATCGAGTCCTTTTTCCGTCTCCTCGTCGAGACGAGAAGACGGGGAAATATCCGATCCCTTGCAGTCTCCAGAGTTTCATTCATCAACCCGAACAAGGCTCAGGTGTATGTCATGCTTGAAAGCGAGGAGTTCCCCAGGCCACAACATACATTTATCAGAATCGGCAACTCGTGGTACAAAGGTCTAGCGAACGAGGGAGAATGAGATGAAAAGGAGCATACCCGGGTTTATCATCTTTCTCTTTGCAGCAACTCTTCTCGGGGCACAGGAGAGCGTTGAGCAGTACCTTCTCAACCTCAAGGGGCCTACAGTAGAGGACTACGTCCGGCTCCTCTACGAAGGTTCACAAGAAGGAAAACTGCTTGCGGTCACAAAGCTCATGGAGACCGGAGCCAAAGGAGACGAGGTAACTGATGCGCTCATTTTCGGGCTTCAGCAGGGAACCATGTTCGTTCAAAGAGAGTACAACAGGGTGGTGAACGATTTCTGGGATGTCAGGGCTCAGAGCGCGATAGCCCTTGGCGAAATAGGGGACCCCCGTGCCCTCTACGACCTCCACCTCGCGCTCATCTACGACCCTGACACCATAGTGCGCAGCTCTGTCGCCATTGCGCTCGGGAAGGTTGGTGATCCCGCATCTATACCCCAGCTGGCCCGTGTCATCGAAACAGCAACTACGGCTGGACCCGATGACCTCGTTGTGCGATCATGTGTTGAAGCCCTGGGCGAGATAGGGCATAGGGACGGCTTCGTGCCCCTGGTAGAAGTCATCCGCGGGAAGTTCAGAAGGAGCATTAAGATCGCTGCACGGGAAGCGTTGAAAAAGATTCAGTGGTGAGAGGTGCTGGTTTAAAAAAGCCGGTTTAAAAAAGGGCTGCTTCTTTCAATAATTGAACGGCCTTCCCCTTTCTATAAAGAATCGCTCAAGGTCCAATACCTCTTTGCCGAGGGATTTCGGGTCAATGCTCCCCGACTGCACAATATCCCTTATTTTTTCGACCTTCTCTTCTATCATCCTGTAACTCGATCTTACTTCGCCGATATTTCTCCGCATGTAATCAACGAGGGCATTCATTTTGTCCGCAAGGTACCTGAATTCATCATTTTTCCGCAGAGAGATGACGAAGTTCATCTCCCCGCCGAGCAGAAGCTCAATGCTCTGCTCCAACCTGAAGATCGGCCCTGCAATCCTGTGGGAGTAGAAGAGCGAGAAGGGAACGATTATGCAGAGAACCAGGATGTTGGCGCCGAGGAGAGGGGTGAGGATGATTTTAAAAAAGGATGATACATCGGTTGTCCCCTCCTCGGTAACAACGATTATGATGTTCCTCAGATCTGCCCCGCCAAACTGATACTTAAAATAAAACAACCCCAAAATCGCGCCTGTGGATAAGAGAGTGGCCCCAACAATCACGAGAACGAACCTCAGTATAAACCTCATCTGAAAATTTCCTTCTACAATGAACCGCTTTCTCTTTTGCGTCATAATGCTCTCCTCAACCGTAGATTCCTGAGGGCAACTCCAGCTTTTCGTTTATCCTGTCGATGATCTTAAGCGTTATATCGAGCGTCTTGATGTCATCCTCCCCTCCTACAATGGGCTCTGCCCTGCCGAGTATGCAGTCGGCGAAATGCAAAAGCTCCTCCTTCAGAGCATTCTCCTTCTGGACCAGGACGCGCTCGACAAAGGACTCCTGTTTATAGGTGATCTCACTCTTGGAGACAAAGAAGCTTGCAGATGCGCCCCTGTAGATGTTGATGTCCCCGGATTCGAAGTTGAGGAAGATGAAGGCCTTATCCTGGGACACCGACATGGTTCTGATTCTTGTTTCACTCAGCCTGCTTGAGGTAATATTGGCAATTGCTCCATTTTCAAACTGGAGGACTGCCGAGGCTACGTCCTCGAAGCGGCTTTTCACAATCTTCCCCATTCCATCAATGTGTTTCACTTCGCTTTTTATGAGACTCAACACGATGTCGATATCGTGGACCATCAGATCGAGCACGACTCCGGTATCCCATTCCTTATCCATCCAGGGTATGAGCCGTCTTGCCTCAACGAGGTAGGGTTCGGTGACGATCTTCCTCAATTCTGCAACCTCTCCCTTGAACCGTTCAACGTGGCCAACCTGGAAGATCAGGTCGTTTTCCTTCGCGGTGCTGACGAGCTCAGACGCCTGTTGGGTTGTGCAGGAAATCGGCTTCTCAACAAGGGTGTGAACCCCGGCCATGAGCGCCTTTTTTGCAACCGCATAGTGAAGATGTGTGGGAACGGCGATGCAGACCCCATCGACCTCATCAAGCAGCTCCTCCATCGTGCTGCAGGGGCGTACACTGTATTTATCAGCAACGTATAGGGCCTGCCGGGTATCGATGTCGTAGATTCCAGAAAAATCAACTACCTGATTCAGGGCTGACAGGACATTGGCATGGTAGGTCCCCATTCTTCCTACGCCTATTATCCCGACTCTCACCTTCATCTGCTTCCGGGCTCTTTTCTGCTGCATGTAACCGCACCTCTTTACCAGTTCTACAATGCTTCGAACATCCAATCCTCTTTATGCACCTTGTATTACCATGCTAAACGACACAATGCTATTATGCAACAAACAGTGAGAAAAATCTAAAGGATTTTTTATTCGTTTTATTGTTATTCAAACTCGCTTACAGGGATGAGTGCAGGCGTATCAGTGTCATCTCTGGACTTATAGATCTCCTGCAGTGCTTTCTTCTCACTGCTTGTGAGGTTTTTAGGAATCCTCACAATCACCTTGACGAGCTGATCGCCCTTCCCCCATCTCTTCAGGTAGGGTATCCCTTCCTTCCGCAGACGGAAAATCCTCCCGCTCTGCGTGCCTGGAGGGATGTTTATTTTTACCTTTTTTCCATCGAGGGTGGGAACCTTTATTTCGGCTCCAAGCATCGCCTGGTACACCGATATAGGAACCTCACATATAACATCGTTGTCTTTTCGAAGGAAGGTGGAATGGGGTTTCTGGTGAATGACCACAATGAGGTCTCCGCTGGGTCCGCCATTTGAGCCGGCATTCCCCTCACCTGAAAGCCTCAGGACCGTACCATCCTCCACACCCGGATCGATATCGATAACGATCTTTCTCGACTTCTTCACAGCTCCACCGCCCCGGCACGCCGGGCATGAATCCTTGATAACATGCCCTGCACCCCGACACCGCGGGCATGTCGAGGCAATAGTAAAGAATCCCTGCGTTCTGGTTACCTGGCCGCTTCCACCGCACTGAGGGCAGGTTGTCGATCCGCTTCCGGCCCTGGCGCCCGTGCCGCTGCACTCCTTGCAGCGCTCGTCCCTTGTCAATTTGATCTCAAGCCTTTTACCGAAAGCAGCTTCCTCCAGGCTGAGGTCCACATCGTAGCGTATGTCCGAACCTCTTGTGGCCCTTTCCCGCCGGGTTGTTGTTCTGGTTCTCCCGAAGAGATCACCGAAGCCGAAGAAGGACTCAAAGAAGTCAGAACCGAATATGTCCGAAAAGCCTCTGAAGAGATCCTGGAAATCGTTATAGCTCCTGAAGCCCTGGAAGCCGCCAGCTCCAGCCTGAGCGGCTACTCCCTCATGGCCGAACTGGTCGTAAAGCCGCCTCCTCTGCTCATCGCCCAGTACCTCATAAGCCTCAGTTGCTTCCTTGAATTTCTCTTCTGCGTCCTTGTTTCCGGGATTCTTATCAGGATGGTACTTGATGGCAAGTTTCCTGTAGGACTTTTTTATATCCTCTTTCGATGCGTTCCTGTCCACTCCCAGAACTTCATAGTAGTCTCTCTTTGCTGCCATAATAGCCGTCCATCGAAAAAATACCCTATAAGTTACCTTATAGGGTATTGCGATGCATCACCATAGCTCCTACCCGAACATCAACTTCCCGTAGTTTTGTCGTCGTCAACCACCTCGTACTCGGCATCAACGACATCCTCATCTGCTTTCTTTGAACCGGTTTCCGCCTGGCCAGAGTAGTTCTGGGAACCTCCGGTGGAGGAGGAACTCTGCCGCGCCGACTGAGAAGCCGCCTGCTGATACATCGCTTCAGAAACCTTATACGAAGCCTGAGTAAGCGCATCGATGGCCTGTTTGATCCTGGCCGTATCCGCTTCGTTCATCACCTTCCTGGTGTTCTCAATCTCCCTCTCTATATTCGCCCTGTCGTCTGCCGACACCTTGTCACTGTACTCCCTTAGCATCTTTTCGGTCTGGTAGATGAGGCTGTCGGCCTGGTTGATAGCTTCAGCCCTATCCTTCGCCCTCCTGTCCTCCTCGGCGTGAAGCTCCGCATCCTTTACCATATTCTGAATTTCGTCCTCACCCAGCCCGCTGGATGACTCGATCCTGATCTTCTGCTCCTTTGCCGTTGCCAGGTCCTTTGCGGAGACATGCACAATGCCGTTTGCATCGATATCGAAGGTAACCTCTATCTGGGGAACACCTCTCGGTGCAGGTGGTATCCCCACAAGATCAAATCTGCCGAGTGTACGGTTGTCACGCGCCATCTCCCTCTCACCCTGAAGGACATGGATGCTCACGGCAGTTTGATTGTCGGATGCAGTCGAGAAGATCTGGCTCTTGCGGGTTGGAATGGTAGTATTTCTCTCGATGAGCCTGGTCATTACCCCACCCAGCGTTTCAATGCCGAGCGACAGCGGGGTTACATCAAGGAGCAGTACATCCTTCACCTCACCGGCAAGGATCCCTCCCTGAATTGCTGCGCCTACGGCCACCGCTTCATCGGGGTTGACGCTCTTGTTCGGCTCTTTCTTGAAGATCTTCCTCACCAGGTCTACCACTGCCGGTATGCGGGTTGAGCCGCCGACAAGAATGACCTCATCAATTTCCTCGGGTTTCAGGCTCGCATCGCTCAGTGCTATCTCGCAGGGTCCAACCGTCGACTCGATCAGATCACCGATCAGCTGCTCCAGCTTCGCTCTCGTGAGACTCATGTTCAGGTGCTTCGGTCCGCTTGAATCGGCAGTGATAAAGGGGAGATTGACATCGGTTGTTGTTGTATTGGAGAGCTCGATCTTCGCCTTTTCTGAGGCCTCCTTCAACCGCTGTAGCGCCATCCTGTCCTTCGAAAGGTCTATACCGCTCTGTTTCTTAAACTCATCGATAAGCCAGTTCATTATCCGCTGGTCGAAGTCATCTCCTCCAAGGTGGGTGTTACCATTCGTAGACTTCACCTCAAAAACACCATCGCCCAGCTCCAGGATTGAGATGTCGAATGTTCCACCGCCAAGGTCGTAAACCGCTATCTTTTCATCCTTCTTCTTGTCAAGCCCATATGCGAGTGATGCTGCGGTTGGCTCATTGATGATCCTCTTCACCTCAAGCCCCGCTATCCTCCCTGCATCTTTCGTCGCCTGCCTCTGAGAGTCATTGAAGTAGGCAGGGACGGTGATAACAGCCTCCGTTACCTTTTCCCCAAGGTAGTCCTCGGCTGTCTGCTTCATCTTCTGGAGTATTCTTGCCGATATCTCGGGCGGTGAAAACTCACCTGCCCCTACCCTTACCCTGGCATCGCTGTTCCTGCCCTCTATGACCTGGTAGGGTACCATCTCTCGTTCTCGAACAACCTCGGAGTAGCGTCTTCCCATGAAGCGCTTTATTGAATACACGGTATTTTCCGAGTTGGTGATTATCTGGTTTTTGGCGGGTTGTCCCACGAGTATTTCGCCCTTCTTCGTAAAAGCAACAACCGAGGGGGTGGTTCTCTGTCCCTCAGAATTCGTGACCACCTTCGACTCATTCCCTTCCATGACAGCGACACATGAATTGGTTGTTCCAAGGTCAATGCCTATTATCTTACCCATTGTTTACTCTCCTTTATCAGAGGATTCGTTTCCCGCTATTACGTCTGAGCTGTTAGCAGGCTCAGCCGCTGAAGATACAGCTTTGGACACCTTCACCTTCGCCGGCCGTATGATCCGGTCGTGCATCATGTAACCCTTCTGGAAATTTTCAACCACTGTATCTTCCGGATACTCGCCCGATTCCTCCACCATTATTGCATCATGAACCGTCGGATCAAACTCCATGCCGACGGTTTCAATTGTCTTTACACCATGCTTGCTCTCCAGAAGCCCTCTGAGCTGTTTCTCAACAAGCAGGATACCCTCAAGTAAAGTATCGAAGTCCCTGGAGGACCTGGCGGCTTCGATAGCCCGCTCGAAATCATCGATGACGTTCAGGATATCAAGTACCATTTCCACTGTCGCATATCGCCGAAAATCCTCCACCTCCCTCTGCATCCGTTTTCTAAAATTCTCAAAATCAGCCTGCTTCCGCTTGAGGAGGTCTTCATACTCTTCGAGGAGTTTGCTCTTTTCCTCCAGCTCCTTCGTAAGTTCCTCGAGACGCAGTTTTGCAGCCAGGAGTTCACGAATCTGCTCTTCAGTGAGACTCTGTATGAGCTGTCTTTTCAGATCTTTTTTCTTTGCTGCAGCGGTCTTTGCTCCCTTTGATGCGCCCTTGTCCGCTGAATCATCACTTATATTAGACGCATTTTCTCGTGTATATTCTATATTATCCATTTTATCTATTAATATCTTGTAATTTTTGGCAAAATTTTCATCTTCTATTCACGAAGAAGATAATGATAAAAGAATTCAATGTCAACTAAAACGTAGCTTGCCCAACATGAGAAAAAAATACCGAATTCCGCACAAATCGTTACGCTGCTACCGCGCTGTATTCATATCGTCAGTCAGCTCCATGAGCGTTGACCGCAGTTAAACCCACTAGTATTATAATACCATGACAGCCCCGGATATCGAAATAAGAACACTTGCCACGAACAAGAAGGCCTACCACGATTACTCGATCCTGCAAACAATAGAAGCCGGAATTGTGCTGCAGGGAACCGAGGTGAAATCAGCGAAGATCGGAAACGTGAACCTGAAGGACGGCTTTGCCTTCGTTAAAGATAACGAGATCTTTCTCCGCAATGTCCATATCAGCCAGTACCCATTTGGAAACAGAACAAACCACGATCCAGTCCGGGAAAGGAAACTGCTGCTCCACAAAAGGGAAATCACGAAGCTTCGGTCACGGATCAGGGAAAAAGGATTTACCCTCGTTCCGCTGAAAATCTATACGAAGAAGGGCAAAGTAAAAGTCGAGCTCGGGCTCGTGAGAGGGAAAAAACTCTACGACAAGAGGGAAGCGATACGCAAGAAGGATCAGTCACGGGAACTGAAAGGCAGTTTCAAACCCCATAACCTCCCGGGCTCAAAAAAATAGAGATCCGCCTTATTTTTCTCTACCCTTTTCGATACCCATGAGGCTGTTCTTCAAGAGGCGAAGCTCCTCTTCGCTTATGGACTTATCCTCGCGACCCAAAAGCGCGTTGATCTCCTCTATGATTTCATTGATTTCTGCAAGGGATTCCTGCATCATCATCAACCTGCTGTACTCACTGACAAACCTCGCCGCCTCCTGAGGGCTCAGGCTTCTTACGGGAGGTAGCGGTTCAGGCTCAGACTCAGGTGATTCCCTGGTTCCCCTCTCATCCCTGATTATAACGACCTCTTCCTCTTCAAATCCATACTCCTCGCTACCGCGTAAACCGAGTATCGTCCGGAATTCGTACCCCGTTCCCGGAGCAAGTTCAACCATCTCCGAGTACAGAGCCACGGCGCTGTCATTCCTTGAATAGGGGAGATTATCGAACCTTTTTTGGCGCAGCAAGGGGTAGTCGAGAAGGTTCTGACGCAAACTTCTATAATTGGCAAAGACAACCTTCGAGGGCGCCGTAACCATCTTTCCCCTCATCACACCCTGCAGGCATACGATGGGGTTTTCTTCGCTGTCCTGAGAAAGCCAGGCGGATGGAACTTTCTCGCCCTCAAACTTCGACTCATATTCAAGCTTTTTCCCGTCGCTGAGCGAAAAATGGTACCTTTCCTTTTCGCCCAACCAGGTATCAAACACTACACGCAAGCCCGCCTTGATCACCCTCTCTCCCCTGTTCTTCACCACATAGGTGATCAGCACGCCATCCTCAAGACCGGACCCCCTCCTCCTCACAAACTGGACAACCTGCCTGACCGACACAAGTTCATTCTCCCAGTCAGCTTCTATTGAGTTGCCAACCGAAACAGGCGGTTTTTTAAACATCCCCCTTTCACCGCCGAAGAAAAAGGCATCATCGTTCACATAGACGACCGTGTAGCTTGAGGGGGGAGTGTCGAAGAATAGGAGATTCTTCTTCTCATCCCCGGATACCCCTGCAAGACCCTCAAGAGTTGACAAAAAAAACCTTCCGCTGCTGTCATCGACATCGATTAGCAGATGGGGATTGCTCAGGGTTGCCGGATGTACGGCTCCCAGGGGCATGATAACTGCAAGGGCAAGGTAAAGAATGCGCTTACTCATTGGCCTGCTGTTCCAATTCAGAAATGATGCTCTCGACACGCTCAATCCCCCGGTTCAGCTTCTCCTCTTTCTGATTGAGCGCCTCCTCTTTGACTTTCAAAATACTCTCCCACGCTATGAGGGCTTTGACCTTCTCCTCGATCTGGGCCTTCCTCTCATCCTCACTGCCAGCCCCTACCTCCTTCAAATTGTTAAGTTCAGTATGCAGCAGATCAATCTGATTGTTCAGCTTTTCAATCTCCTCCCGGTACTGAAGCTCTATGTCGCGAATGCGCCGATCTACCTCAGCTTCAGGAATCTCTGCCGGCCGTTCAAAAACCTCCACTGATGCACTTTCCTCCTCCTGCTTTCGCATTCTGTCCTCAAGCTCCATCAGCCTGAGCTTGAACCGGGCAGCATCGGCCTTGTTCCCCGTTGGGTAGCGCTTTAAAACCTCGGTAAACGTATCCCGAGCATCACCTCGCATGCCCATACCGAGGAGGGACTCCGCTTTCCAGTAAAGGCTGTTGTCAGCGTATTGGAGGGATGGATAGAGTTTCAGGTAGGAATCGAAAAGTTCTATAGATGAAGGATAATTCTTCAGAAGATATTCGCATCTGCCGTAAAGGTAGAGGGCATCACTGTGGTAGCGACTCTTCCTGAGAGTATCGGCGACAATCCTGAAATTGCTCCTCGCCTCGGTGACCTTTCCGAGAGAAAGATAGGCATTAGCTGCATAGAAGTAGCTTGCATCACGGTACTTGCTTGTCTTCATATCAAAGAGCAGTCTCCTGAATTCCGTGATGGCGTCCTGGAAGCGCCCCTGTTGGTACAGATCAATACCAAGTTTGAACTGAGCGTCTTCGACGGATGGGGCTTGCGAAAAAACAGCAAACGGTATGAGCAGCGTTAAAACACAGAAAAGGATGAAAGGAACTACCTGGTACTTCATGGGAATATTCGCTCCTCCCCATAGTGGGTCTCCGGGTGAACGGAATGTGTTATGGTCGTCGTAACTGCACCCGCTTCTTTATAATATTCGACCCCTTTGGCACTCCAATTTAGGTTTAAACAATTTGACAGGATTAGAAAATGTGATATTATCTTTAATTAATAAAAATATACTACACAGTAACTTCCCTTTTCTATATCAAAATGTAGAAACCACTTTCGGATCGGGCTGCGAGATCATGGAAAATGACGGTCAATTGACCTTCGAGGACGACCCGCTTTACATAAAACAGAACAGAACTCACAAACTCCTGGAGGAGGGGAACTTCTCCGAAGCCATCAACCTGTTCGAAAACATAAGCCGCGAAAATTCAAAGTACCCGGGGGTTTCAGATGGCGTACAATGCGCGAGGTTCTGGCTCAACAGAATAAATAGGCTCAGAAAATATGAGAATTCCTATGAGAAGGCAAAACATCTCCTCAAGGAGTGGAAGGATTTTGAAAAATTCATGGCAAGAAACAACATACGCCATGGAAGATCAACGGTTGCTATCCAGAAGCACGTATTCGGGGACATCATAGAGTCCTTTACAAAGGCTTACAATGAGGGAGTTGTCCCCGATACCGCCATCCTCATTCAAATTGGTGACTGCTTCAAGAAGCTCGGCAACTACGAGAAAGCCATCGATGTGTACGAGTACGCGCGAAGCTTCAACAGTGAAGACTCCTCACTTCTGTCCAAATTGGGTGACTGCTATTTCAGCATCGATGAAACCTCTAAAGCAAAGGTGCTGTTTCGCGAGGCCTTTTTCATAAACCCTGGATTCATCGAGCTGGAATGCATCGAATCGCCCTTCATTCACATGCTTTACGAGAAGACATGCAAGTACGTTAAAAATCCCGAGTTTTCCATTTACTGGCTGCCTGTGATAGCTGAATTAAACAAGGCCTTCAATGTGAAAAGGGAACCGAAAAAAGGTGAGCTCGACAGGTTGCGGGAAGAAATCAAAAAACTTGAGATCGAATACGCTACAAACAAAAAAAAGCGTATGTATATCGAACCAAAACTCATCAACCACTACTTCTGGCTCATCGACAGTCTCAAAATACTTGGGGGAAGCAAAAAGGAGATCGAACAATCACTGCAGAGGTTAAATGAGATATCCTCGGAGATATTTTCACTCTACCTCGAGTGAAGAAAATCAGTCCCTTGCGTTGCAGGTGCCGATTCAGATGTGAGAGCCGCTCCGGATGTTGAGATAACATCGCTAAGTTAGAAAATTGTTGTTTTTAGAGAATATATTATATAATATAACATTATGATAGCCTGAGGAATGTCCGGCAGAATGGAAATATGCAAGAAAGCTCATAATAGAAGTTCTCCGCAAGAGGTAGTCATTACCCTGTTCACTTCATAGCTTACCACATCTCTACTATGATAACCTTTTCAGTGAGGACGAAACGATAAGAGGGGGCAGGCATGACCGTTGATACAGTACAAAAAGTATCGGAGCTACTCAATGAAGAAAAATGGACAAGGGCAACGCTCAACAACTATATCATTAAGAACTTTACCGACCTGGATGCCCTCATCCACAGCGCAAAGAAGGAGGGAACACTTGCAGAATTGAGGGAGGTTGTATCCGATCATCTGAACCATACACCCAACAGCATCATTGCCCTCTACGTTATGGGGAAGCTGAATTTCGAGGAAGAGACTCTCGATGAAGGACATATCCAGAAACTCATCAATCTGTTCCTCGATAACAAGCGATTTAACATCGCCGAATTCCTGGCCAATGAAACGCTGAAGTACAGTGAGAATAAATTCGCCCTTGAAGCGCTTGCAAAGTGCATGGTGGACGAAAGCAGAGAGGAGGATATCATATCCGTCTGGGAGAGACTTGTAAAGATCGATTACGATGAAGCAGAGCTGACGAAGAAACTTGCAATCATCAAGGAAAAAAAGGGCCAGATTGAGGAGTCTGTCGATTACTATAAGAAAGCCCTCCTTCGATATCTTAAAAAAGCTTCATATAATCCCGTTGAAGAGATATGGTTGAAGCTCATCGAACTCGTTCCCGAAGACCTCAACTTTTTCCTCAGCACAGAAAAAAGAATTGCCGATAGCATCGGTATAGAGAAATCGGTATTTCTTCTCTCCTTCGTCGTCCCCTATTATAAAGAGAAGGGCGAGTATGACATTGCGATCGATCTTCTCCACAAGATCCTGGCTTACAGCCCGAAAGACAGAGAAGCCAGAGAAGAGCTCATCGAATGCTACGCCGAGAAATACAGTGATCACTCCCATCTCGAAGAATATATCGAGAAATCGGGGCTGAGGGACTACGCTGTCGATATCCAGCAGGCGATCAGCACCTTTGAGAACCATATCGTTTTCGATGTTGACAGCTACGTATATCACCGAACGTGGGGAATAGGAAAGTGCACCGATATCAGGGAAGACGTTCTGATCATAGACTTCAGGGATAGGCCAAATCACAGGATGACCCTGAAGATGGCGCTTAGCTGCCTGCAGATCCTGCCCGAGGATCATCTCTGGTTGCTGAAAATCAAGGACCTTGAGGGGCTGAGGAAACTCATTCTGGATGACGTCGAAGAAGGATTGAAGATCCTCATCCGGAGCAGGAACAATGCAGCGACGGTGAAGGACTTTAAAGAGGAGCTGCTCAGGGGAATACTGACAAAGAAAGAGTGGTCGAGGTGGTGGAATAAGGCAAAAACCATTCTGAAAAAGAACCCCCACTTCGGTATGATTCCGGAGAGCACCGATGTGTATTACATCCGAAAAAAACCGATTTCCTTCAATGAGGACATATACAACAGGTTCAAGACGGAAAAGAGCTTTGATAAGAGATTCGATATGTTCAACGATTTTATCACCCACGGTGATATCGACTCGGAGTACTTCGAGGACATGCTCAATTACTTCACAGGCTTTATCTCCTCATCAGTAAATATAAACGAAAATACCCTGAAGAGCTTCCTTCTGCTCAAGAATCTGAAAAAAACGTACAGTTACCTGCCAATTGAGTTCTCCTTCGACTTCAGTGAATTCCTCGCATACCTCAAGGACATACATCTATACATATCGGTAATACACGAGAACGAACTGAAAAGGAACTTTCTCATTGACATTAAAAAATCGGCGGAAAACTGGCCCGAAATATTCATCAAATGCTTTTACACCTGTCCGATGAAGTTCATTATCGATGAGCTGATTTCGGAAGGCCATTCCGATATTGTCACCGAAACGATCGACAACATCATCTCCCACTACAGGGAGTACTGTGATCTTTTCATCTGGATCAGTAAAAACCTCCTCATCAGGCAGCCAGGGCCGGATCTCAAGGTGAACTTCGACCAGACCATCATGGGCCTCACCCATCTGCTTGAAATAGCTAACAGAGAACTGATCAATGAGAGAAATGTGGTTGCCAACCGAAAGCTGTTCAACACCATAGTTGACATACTTTTCAAGGACAACCTGCTTATCGAATACATCAAGAGCTCAGAAAAGGCCAAGGTCAAGAGACTGATACCGACAATTCTCAACATCAATGAGCTAAAAGACGAGTACATAATAAAAACCCGTTTTGCAATCAAAACAGCCTTCCCGGATATCGTTTTCGATGATGAGGTGGAGAGCATTGCAGGCGCAAATCAGCTCGTTGTTACCCAGCGTGCTTACGAGCTGAAACAGAACGAGTTGAAGTACCTTACCGATGTTGAGATACCGGAAAACAGCAAAGAGATCGGCATTGCGATGCAGAAGGGCGACCTGAGGGAGAACGCCGAATACAAGTTCGCACTGGAAAAGCAGGAGTTTCTGAAACATCAGATAAAGACGCTCATAGACAGCCTGAACAGGGCCCAGATATTGAAGGCAGAAGACATAAAAACGAACGTCGTATCAATCGGCACGATCATCACCCTGAACAGTCTGGAGGAAGATAAAACAGAGAAATTCACTATCCTCGGTCCCTGGGAATCGGAGCCGTCAAAGAAGATTATATCCTACACATCACCAATTGGGGAGAACCTCCTGAACAGGGCTGTTGGGGATATCATCGAGCTGGGAACCAGAAGCAACAAGAGGCGGTATAAAATACTGAAGATCGAGAAGGCACTGGTTTGATGCGAGCTTTCCAGCGTCTTTACCCCATTAATTTAGGTTCATCCACTATGCGTACCTAATGCGATTTTCTATCGAGTAAAGATTACAAGCTGTCATTGCGAGGAAGGAGACGAAGGCGACTGACGAAGCAATCCCCCCCTCCGGGTACTCATTTTCCACTATGACCCTTAATTTATTAAGTTTGATAGGGTTTGACTACCGCTTACCCTTCCCGCCGAACCTGAAGTCGACCTCCGCAATGAGGGTGTTGGCAAAGAGGCTCCCAGCGCCTGTGTCAACGGTCGGTTCTGCGACCAGAAGCTCGGTCGTTAAGATAAGGTTCTCGGTGAAGAAGTAGCGGAGACCGAAGTGGAAAAGGGTGGTCAAATTGTTGATGCTGGAAACGCCGTACTGTAGAGAAGGCTCCGTATCGTAGTTCTGACGGGTGATTGTCACAGCCCCGGTATTATTATCGGTGGTGTTGTCGGTTTTATATGTGAGGGTGTCCGAGTAGGCCGACTTTTCCCTGCCCAATTCATAGCTGACCTCCGCCCCACCGAAGAACTCGAAGCTCTTCGTTATGTTGAAGAGGAAGTTGACCGGGAACGTGAAGGTGCTTGACACCATACTGTAATCCCGCGTCTTGTACCATCCCTCCTGCACCTGCGTTGTGTTGATGTCCCCGGCATCGTCGTAGTCACCATCCCCCGTGGCGTCGACCTGACTGAGTACTTCGCGATTTCTCGTTATCCTCACATTGTACCTCCCCGTTGTGACGGTGTACTCAGCTCCGAGCTGGAAGGAGAGGGGGTTACCGTAGAACCGCTTCAGAATGCCCAAAGTCGTGTAGAACTTGTTGTTCCCCTCAGAATCAAGGGAGTATGTCTCGGTGGTTCTATCGTGCGACGACTGAACGCCCGAAGCTGCATAGCCTGTGTTCTCCCCTGTATAGGTAAAGCTATCCCTGGTTAGCGAAGAACCCCTGAAGCCCGCCCTGAAGGGAACGATGAACCCGAAAAGCTCCCCTTCGGTACGGAGATTTATATCGGTTACCACCTGGGGCATGTGAACAACACCCGGAAGGGCCAATCCGGCACCCGTCGGATCTGCAGGCACATATTCGAAGCGCTGGTTGGGATTAGGGGTAAATATATTTGACCCCGCGTTCAGCCCGGCCCAGTTAAAGTATCCATTTTCAACAGCTATGGTCGTCTCGTCGGTTATAAAGTCCCCGGTAACACCGTCAAGGTCCCCAAGCCCAGCAAGGTTGTGAGTCCTGCTTACGGCGGATGCATCGAACCGCCCGATGGTCTGGAGGGTTGCGAAGAGGTCGCCCTGGAGGCGCAGGAAACCGAAGTCTATGCTTGCGCCTGCTGCAAGGCCATTTACCATCCCGCTGTCATTGATCGTTAAGGTGACTTCCTCATCTGAAGATGTTGCAACATTGTTGCCCGGATACTGCGAATCGGTCACGGTTTCCAGCTCCCTGTACTCAAAGTCGATGTTGCTGTTGTTGAAGCGCTGGAAGATGTAACGGGCGCCGCCTGTGAGAGGCCCAAGGGTTAGAGCAAGCCCGGGGGAGAAATAGATGTCCCCGGAGTTCCAGCTGTTCTTCTTGTAGGAATAATCGTTGTCCCAGGTGTACTGCCAGGTATCCGGTGTACCATCACCGTTGGAATCGATGTTGAGACCGCTTCGAAAGCTGTAGCTCTCCGTTTCTGCTACAAACCTCTCGGAGTCGAAGATTACATCTCCCAGACAAAAGGCCCTGAAGGGCCCCAGCACGAACGATGTGCCGACTGCGTAGTGGTTTGCATTAAAAATCTCACTTGTAGAAAAGGGCACATATATAAAGCTCTTCTCTATGCCGCTTGAGTAGGATGGGAAGAATATTTTATCCCAATCTGAATGCTCAAGACCATGGGTGGCCCACCAGATGTTCGAGGGCACCAGAACCTGGGCGGCAACTGGAACCGCATAGGCAAAGCTCATAAAGCTCATGATGAAGATGAAGCATACGATCTTTTTCATTGCACTTCTCCTTATTCAGTAGTTCTGTATCAATATTTTACCACAGCTTTCACC
>CAZPCG010000001.1:0-3771 GCA_964584875.1 uncultured Spirochaetota bacterium | reverse complement strand
GTCTCGGTGGTTCTATCGTGCGACGACTGAACGCTGTTATTTTATCCCCTCCCTCAAGGGAGGGAAGATTGAAAGCTCACTTGATTGTATTTATTCTTGAGATCGCAGAACGATTTCACCACGGGTGCTGAAACGGTCAGCAGATGTAATGCGCACTGGATAGCACTTCTTCTCAAGCCTCTCCGGGGAGGCAACCTGCACCCGGATATAGTTACCGGTTACCCCAACGTAGTGGCCGTTCTTCTTCTGGAAGATCGCATCAAGAACTGAGCCCACAAACCTTCTCCTGTACTCGTAATTAAGCTCGCTCCCGAGCGCTATCGCAGCGCGGCTCCTGCGCACCTTCTCACCGTAAGGCACATCGTCCCTGAGAAGTGCAGCCCTTGTCCCCTTCCTGACCGAATACTTGAAAACATGCAGTGAAGAAAGCTCTGCGTTTCTGATTGCTCCAAGGGTATCTCCGAAATCCCCCTCGCTCTCAGTTGGGAAGCCCACTACGATGTCTGAGGCGACATGGCAGTCAGGCTTCACCGTCCTGAGCCTCTCCACCGTCTTCAGATAATCCGACACACCGTAAGGCCTCCCCATGAGGCGCAATATCCTGCAAGACCCGCTCTGGAGCGGTATATGGAAGTGCGGTGCAATCCTCGATTCGGACAGAGCAGCAAGGAGGGCTTCGCTGAAATGAACGGGCTCAATGGAGGAGAGGCGTATCCGCATGCTCTGCGGCGTATGCCTTAGAATCATGAGCAGGAGGTCCTCAAGCTTCTTTCCCTCATAGCAGTAGCTTCCAAGATCGATACCGGTCAGCACCACCTCCCCATAGCCGCCCGAGGCGACCCTTTGAGCAGTTTTGAGGATGTCAATATAATCGCGGCTTACCGCTTCTCCCCTTGCAAGCGGAACCTTGCAGTACGAGCAGTGCATGCTGCATCCGTCCTGAACCTTGATAAATACCCTTGACCTTTCGGGCTTGCCAGTATCATCAAAGGCAAAGGGCGAAGGCCCTGGCAGCGCTCCATGCACTTCCCTATTGAAGTACTTTCTTACAACATCGGGGATGGACGGCTTTTCCCTGTTTCCCAAAACCAGGCTGACACCGCCCATTCCCAGCAATTGCTCCCTGTCAGTCTCGGCATAGCACCCGGTAACAATCAACAGGCCGTTTGGGTTCAAGATCTCTGCAGCCCGCAGCACGCTGTTTCTCGATTTCCTGTCGCTCTTCCCCGTTACAGTACAGGTGTTGACGATTACAACATCCGGGCTGGTGCCGGGTACAAGTTTTGCAACTCGAAACCCGGACCCCGCAAGAGCCTGAAGGATTGCTTCACCTTCGAACTGGTTGAGCTTGCAGCCGTGGTTGATAACGACCACAGAAAACCCATTACTCCTCATTTACTGCACCTCGCAGTATTATCCGGCCGTTGCTAACGTCGACCCTCTTTTGCAGAGTCGTACGCTTTTCATCATGAAATACTCACAGGTAAGCTACAAAAGAGAGGCAAGAAGGTGATCAATACTCCCTGTAGGTCATACCCTGTTCGGTCTGCTTGCTGATGACCCGTATGAGGGCTTCTTTCATGCGAGGGTCGTTCGGCTTGAGAGTCAGGGCTTTCTTGTAATCCTCCTCTGCAGCCTTGTAATTAGCAAGCTTCTCGTAAACCTCACCCCTGTACCTGTAAAAGATATCCTTGTCCTTCATGAGCATGATGCTTGCCGACAGCGCCGTTTCTGAGAGTATGTATTTTCCCTGATCGAGGTACACCCTGCCAGCGTAGTAGTAGTTGTAGGCATAATCGGGATTGATCGCAATTGACTTCTGGAAATAGGTGAGTGCCTCGCTGAAGCGCTTCATCTCCATGTATGCACGACCGATTGTGGTAAACATACGGCTATCCGAGGAGTTCAACTTCAGCCCCTCCGTGCTGATATCAATGGCGTTGTTGAACTGCCCCGTGTTCAGGTAGCACCACCCGAGTACAGCATAAACATCAAGGTTATCTGGCGAAAGCTCCTTTTCTCTTAAAAGCACTCTCTCTGCCTCATAGTACTTACCCCGCTTGTATAGATCATACCCCTCCTGGAAGCTCCCGTACACAAAGAAGCAGGGCAAAGCGATCAATAAGAGTGTAAATACAAAGATTTTTTTCATCATCCTCACGCACATACCTTTTCCCCTCTCGTTATTTCCATGAATCCATGACCATTGCTGAAACCAGAACAGCCAGTTATTTCTTTTCCTGATGAGTATGGGATGAAACCGCTACACCCCTCTCTGAAATTACCTTCTCTCCCGGGGCCTCGGCCTGCAAGGTCATTGTGCATTTGCCGTTGAATATGCACCCGCTCTCAATTATGAAATCGGGGGTTTTCACATCTCCGTTCAGCTCAGCGCCCTTCAAGAGCTCGAGCTTCTTGATCGCTTCAACATTGCCATAAATCTTCCCGTAATTGGTAACAATCCCGGCCTTGATCGTTGCCTTTATCACCGCCTCCGGGCCGAGAAAGAGATGACCCACCGCGTCTATCTGGCCGTCAAACTTCCCCTTTATCATGAGAGAGTTTTTAAACTTCATGGTGCCCGAGAAATCGATATCTTCGGCCAGTACGGTATCAACATCCTTCTCTTCGATGACCTTTGTTTCATTGTTTTTCACCATTTTACCACTCCTCACATCCTTCATGGGTATACATCCCTTCCAGCATTAAATGTATTTCGTCCTGTAACCCGAGAAAAATACAATTTTACAGCTCACACCTTTTTTACCTTTTCAGGTCGCCATCTGTGCCAATCCACTACAAGGGCCGTTGCAACAAATATCGTTGAGTAAGTACCCGCAATGATACCAACGATAAGGGCAAAAGCGAAATTTTTCATCGTACTTCCGCCGAAAACATACAGTGAAATAACTGCGATCAGTGTCGTGGCAGAGGTTATGATGGTCCGCGAGAAAGACTGGATGATGCTCGTGTTCATCGTATTTTCGTAGTCTTCATAGGCCTTTGACGATTTGAGGTTTTCACGCGCCCTGTCAAAAATCACGATTGTATCGTTAAGAGAATATCCTATGATAGTCAATACTGCCGCAAGAATGAAGGTATCCATTTCCTTATTGAAAAAGGAAATGAAACCCACGACAACTAGCACGTCATGCACGATGGCTGCAATGGCAGCCACACCGAACCTGAAGCGGAACCTGAAAGTGATATAGAGGAGAATAAGGATAATGGCAACAAACATAACAACGTAGGATGTCCTCAGGAGTTGTTTGCTGATCCTTGGTCCCACGATATCGACTCGTTCAACAACGACATTATCCCCTCCAAACCTCTTATCGAGTGCAGCATTGATATCGGCAATCACCTGGTCGTTATTTTTTTCAAAAACGAGTGTTCGCAGGATGAAAAGGTTTCTCCTGGGATCGTCGATCCTCTGGACATTGTTCCCATACCCGGTTTCGATGAGCATAGCGCGTACATCCGCTATCGCAATCGCTTTATCCCTGATCTCTACCTGAATCATATTTCCACCCGCAAAATCTATACCCATTTTCAAACCCTTATGAATACCAATATTGGCGAGTCCTGCAATAACGATAGCCGCTGAGATGATATAGGACCATTTTCTAATCCTGATGATGTTGAACCTTTTAGAATCTATCATACCTTCCTCGCCTACCTCGGAACAATTAAATGGTAATTGCTCAATATCCTGAGGTTTTACATATTACAAATGTTGTCATTGCGAGCGAAGCGAAGCAATCTCAAATA